>JAAYRE010000181.1 GCA_012518935.1 Clostridiales bacterium | reverse complement strand
TTTAGTTGATTTATATACATTATAATGGTAGAGGCTGTGATATACCCAGTGAGGGCATATTACAGCCTCATTTATATAATAGGTATTTTGCCAGCAAAGCTGGAAGCACTCGGCGCTAGAGTTTCGCTTGCGAAACTCTTTCTTGTGGTCTTTTAAAAATAACCTACTGGATGTGTGATTTTAGTCACAGAATAAATTCCTCTAATATTGCATACTCTTACCAACAATAGTATTATATTGGCTAGGAGGAAGAATTTGTGAATAAGACTATAGATTTAAACCAGAGTGTTTATAATATGTGCAATGAATATCCTGAATTATTAGGTATACTCCATGATTTGGGATTTAAAGATATTATTAAACCAGGAATGCTGAATACAGCAGGAAGATTTATGACAATTAAGAAAGGTGCTATGTTGAAAAAAATTAGCTTAGACATAATTAAGGAGACATTAACTTTAAAAGGATATGAAGTAGTTGATTAACATATAATAAGCGATAGTCAAGTATAATAAACAGACCTTACATTAGGAGGGAATTATATGGCAAAGCAATTTGTTGGAGTAATTGGACTGGCAGTTATGGGAAAGAACCTTGCCCTTAATATTGCAGATCATGGGTATTCGGTAGCAGTTTATAATCGTTCTAAGGAAAAAACCGAGAGTTTGTTAACTGAAGCAAAAGATATGGATTTAAAAGCCACCTTTTCATTGGAGGAATTAGTAGATTCTCTTGAGAAGCCTAGAAAGATTATTCTTATGGTTAAGGCAGGTAAGCCTGTGGATGATATGATATTACAGCTTCTTCCATTATTGGATAAAGGTGATTTATTAATGGATGGAGGTAACTCCAATTACCTAGATACTATAGAAAGAAGCAAGAAGCTAGAAAGCAAAGGAATACATTTTCTTGGTACAGGAATATCAGGTGGAGAAGAAGGAGCCAGAAGGGGTCCTGCTATTATGCCAGGGGGAAGTAGGGAAGCTTATGATATAATAGAAAATATGCTTAAGGATATCTCTGCCCAGGTAGGCAGTGAGCCATGCTCTACTTATATCGGTAAAGACGGGGCTGGTCATTTTGTTAAGATGGTCCATAACGGGATTGAGTACGCTGACATGCAACTTATAAGTGAGGCCTACTCCATCTTAAAACATACCTTAGGCCTTACAGCACCGGACTTTCATGAATTATTCAAGGAATGGAATAAAGGGGAACTTAACAGTTATCTTATTGAGATTACTTCGGATATATTTACAAAAAAGGATCCTGAAACCGGAAATTATCTAGTAGATATGATTCTAGATGTGGCAGGGCATAAGGGCACAGGAAAATGGACAGGACAAATATCTCTAGATATGGGAATACCTACACCAACAATTACTACAGCCGTATATGAAAGATACATTTCATCTATGAAGGAAGAAAGGGTTATAGCCAGTAAAATTCTTCATGAACCTCCTAAGAAAATATCTATTTCCAAGGAAAAAGCAGAGGACTTCAAAGAATCAGTTCGCAAGGCCTTATATGCCAGTAAGATATGTGCTTATGCACAGGGATTTGGACTTATGCGTGGAGCATCCATGGAATATGATTGGAATCTTAACCTAGGAGACATAGCAAAAATATTCCGGGGAGGATGTATTATTCGTGCTCAGTTTTTAAATCATATAATGGAAGCTTATGATAAGAAAAAAGATTTGGTTAACTTGTTATTGGCAGATTACTTTAAGGATATAGTAAATGAATATCAAGAAGATTGGAGAACAGTGATAAATACCGCCATATTAAACGGAATTCCTGTTCCTGCATTTACCAGTGCTTTGGCTTATTATGATAGCTACCGTAGTGCTGAACTTCCAATGAATTTACTTCAAGCTCAGAGAGATTACTTTGGAGCCCACACCTATATGCGTACAGATAAAGATGGGGTATTTCATACCCGCTGGTAAATATATATTTACAAATTGTCAATAGTGCCATCACTATGCGTAGCATTGTGATTGTACAGTTGACAATTGTCAATGGTGACAGGCACGGTTGACGAAATGTGAAATTTGCGAAGGAGGGAGGTTACCTATGATGGAGAATAAAAATATCTTGAATGGGGAGTATGATTTGTCTGCAATTCTTGTGATTTTTGGCGGAACTGGTGATTTGACTCATAGGAAGCTAATGCCTGCTATATATAATATGTTATTGGATGGCTTGCTACCAGAGCATTTTCGTGTGGTGTCTATTGGTAGAAGAGACAAAAGCGAGGATGAATATAGAAATGAAGTAAGAGCTTCAATTGACAAATTTTCAAGGAATAAAGTTGATGAAGATAAATGGGCTAAGCTTCGTGAGTTAATTTTATACTATAAATTTGATTTTAGGGACCATGATGGATATCCTGCCTTAAAGGAATATTTAGATAAGCTGGATGATAGGGCAGGTACCGGGGGTAATTTGGTATATTATCTTGCTGTGGCACCTGAATATTTTGAAACTATTGTCCAGGGCTTACAAAAAGGCAATATGGCAAAAGCTAAGGGCTTATATAGTCGTCTGGTAATTGAAAAGCCTTTTGGTAAGGATTTGATTACAGCTAGGCAGCTTAATAAAAAGTTACTTGAAGCATTTGAGGAAAAGGATATTTATAGAATTGATCATTATCTTGGTAAAGAGATGATTCAAAATATAATGGTACTTAGATTTTCTAACCCTATTTTTGAAGCCATATGGAATAATAAGCTAATTGATAATATTCAAATATCTCTCAATGAGAAATTAGGAGTGGGTACCAGGGGAGATTATTATGAACAAGCAGGAGCTATCCGTGACATGGTACAAAACCATATTATGCAGATTTTATCCTTAGTAGCCATGGAGCCTCCTGTAAATCTTAAGACTGACTCTATCCGTACTGAGAAGCTTAAGGTTGTTGAAGCTATTGAAGAGATTACACCGGAATTTCTCAGGGATAACATAGTGTTTGGGCAATATGGCAGAGGCATTATAGATGGGATAGAAGTACCAGGCTATGTAGAGGAGGGTAGAGTACCAAAGGATTCAAGGACTGAAACTTTTGTTGCCATGAAGCTCCATATTAATAACTTTAGATGGGCTGGAACACCCTTTTATATACGAACGGGGAAGAGACTGGGCAACTACGGAGCAGAGATAGTAATTCAATTTAAGGATTTACCTAATATCTTGTATTTTAAGGATAGTAATATACAGGAACCAAATTTATTGGTAATTCGTATTCAACCAAATGTAGGTGTATTCTTTCAATTTAATACTAAGGACTTTAGTACCCATCATGATATTGTTCCCACAAAGATGGATACCAGTTATGCTAATCCTTCTCAAGGAAATACCCCTGAAGCATATGAAAGGTTGATTTATGATATTTTAAGAGGAGATTCAACACTTTTTTCTAGATGGGATGAGGTTGAGGCGACTTGGACATTTGCTGATAAGATAATTCGTTACAGAGAACAAAGTAATGTAAAATTTCCTAATTATGAAGCTGGCTCCATGGGGCCCATGGAAGCTATCAAGCTTTTAGAAAATGATAATAGGAAATGGTGGAACATATAAAGGAGGTAGGCGATGTTTATAGATACTAATTCATTTAAGATTTATGACATATCTATGCCGATTACACACTCAATGCCTGTGTATAAGGGGAAAGATTTTAAAAGACCTATTATAAGTATAGATAGTGATTTTTCAACCGGTTCTTCATACGAAACAAGGTTAGAGTTTAATCTTCATACTGGAACCCATCTTGATACCCCGCTACATATGGTGCCAGATGGATATACCCTAGAGGATTTGGATTTGTCTAAGACTATTACCAAATGTAGAGTAGTGGACTTAACTAATGTTGATGAGAAGATTACTGATAAGGATTTATCTTCACTAAATATAAATGAAGGAGATTTTATTCTATTAAAAACCAAAAATTCATATGAAGATATCCTGGAGCATGATTTTATCTATCTTGATAAAACAGGAGCACAATATTTGATAGATAAAAAAATTATAGGGGTAGGTATTGATTCTCTGGGTATTGAGAGGAATCAACCAGACCACGAGACTCATATTGGATTGTTTTCTTCTGATATACTTATACTTGAAGGTTTAAGATTAAAGGATGTAGATGAAGGAGAGTATTTTTTAAGTGCTGCACCTCTACTTATACCTGGAGCAGAGGCTGCACCCATAAGAGCCTATTTATTAAAGTAAATATATAACAAGCATAGAATACCAGCTATATTTCTTATATATTAAATACAAAATTCTTTATATTTCATACTAATAAAATACGGAGGTGTTATATGAGCGAGCAAATTAATAACAGGCAGTACAGGCAAAAGGTTCTAAAGGAAATAATAATGGAACTTCATGATGGAAAATCAGTCGATGATGTAAAGGAAAGGTTTTCAAATCTTATTGAAGGTATATCAGCTACTGAGATTTCTATGATGGAGAATCAACTAATCATGGAGGGACTTCCTGTAGAAGAAGTGCAAAGGCTTTGTGATGTTCATGCTGCAGTGTTTAAGGGTTCTATTGAAGAAATTCATATGCCAGACAACCCTGCTGATATTCCAGGCCATCCCATTCATACATTTAAAATGGAAAATCGTGCATTAGAGCGTCATATAAGTAAGCAGATCAAGCCCTTATTGTCGGAACTAATAGAAGATGACAATAAAGAGACAAGAGAAAAGCTTCTAAAACAATTAAATACCTTATATGAAGTTGACAAACATTATTCAAGAAAAGAAAACCTGATATTTCCTTACCTTGAAAAATACGGAGTTACCGGACCTCCGCAAGTAATGTGGGGTGTTGATGACGAGATAAGAGCTGACTTAAAAAATCTTGTGTCATTAATTAAGAATTCTGAAAGTGATACAAAAGAGATCTCTAAGACAGCAGATGCTGTAATTGTTAGTATTGAGGAAATGATTTTTAAAGAAGAAAACATATTATTTCCCATGGCTCTTGATACTCTACATGAGGATGAGTGGCTTAAAATTGCACAGGAAAGTTTTGAGATAGGATATTGCATATATGAGCCTAAGAAAGAGTGGAAGCCAAAGAGAGTTAATATTGAAGAGAAAGAGAAAAGTAGCAGTGAGAAACCTCTAGCAGTAACAACAAAAGAGGAATCCTCTATTGCTTACGGATACATTAATTTTGAGACAGGAATTCTTTCATTCAAAGAGATTGAAGCCATGCTTAATGCAATGCCTGTAGATATTACCTTTGTTGATAAGGATGGAATTGTTAAGTATTTTTCACAGGGAAAAGAAAGGATTTTTCCAAGGACTAAAGCTGTTATAGGAAGATCCGTAACAAATTGTCATCCACCAGCAAGCGTCCATGTTGTTGAGAACATTGTTCAGGACCTAATGTCTGGTAAGAAGGATCATGAAGACTTCTGGATACAGAAGGGTGATGTCTTTGTCTTAATACGATATTTTGCTGTTAGAGACAAGGAAGGTAATTATGTAGGAACCTTAGAATTTACTCAAAATGTAGCACCGATTAGAGCCTTAGAAGGTGAAAAAAGATTAGTAGAAGAATAAGTGCTTAGGTAAAAAAATATATATAAAAATCAGTCCTTTGTTCTTGTTTACGAGGCTAAATCGTGATTTATAGATGGCTTATAATAGTTGACATAGTTTGATTTTAGCTCTATTATTAACTAATAGTATTTATTTTATATATAATAATGAAGCAATGGCTTTTATTATGATGGACAGAGCAAAGGAGAGAAACTAATGGATAAAGTTATTATTTTAGCTGATAGTACCTGTGATTTGTCACATGATTTACTTAAGGCTTATAATATAAGTGTTTTACCCTTAATGATTACTATGGGAGAGGTTACAAAAAAGGATGGCATAGAGGTTACTCCTGATGAATTATACCTTTGGTCTGACAAGACAGAACAAACTCCAAAAACAGCTGCTCCAACCATAGGAGATGCAATTGCATTCTTAGAACCATTTACAAAGAAGGATAATGATATTATATTTTTTGGAATTTCAGAATCAATGTCAGCCACCTGTAATGTTATGAGATTAGCAGCTGATAACTTGGGATTTGAAAAACTTCATGTTGTCGATTCCAAAAATCTATCTACTGGAATAGGGCTTCAAATTCTTCGTGCAGCTGAAATGGCCAATAAGGGTTTAGGTGCACAGGAGATTCTGAAAGATAACAGTGAAATTAATAATAAGGTCAGAGCCAGCTTTGTTGTAGATACTCTTACCTACCTTCATAGGGGAGGAAGGTGCTCCACAGTAGCTAAACTCCTTGCCAATACCTTGAAGCTAAAGCCAGAGATAGTAGTAGTTGATGGTAAAATGGTCGTAGGAAAAAAATATAGAGGCAATATTAAATCGGTTATCTTAAAATATATCCAAGATCGGAGTGAGCAATTTAAAAATGCTGATGCAGACAGGATTTTTATTACTCATTCTGGCTGCGATGCAGAGGTAATAGATAGTGTTAGAAAATATATAGAGGATTTAAATATATTTAAAGAAATACTTATAACCCGTGCAGGTGGAGTTATATCCAGCCATTGTGGACCAAATACTTTAGGTGTATTATATATAAGTCAATAGGTCTAATAAAATTAAAAAAGATATTTCATATATTAAAGCTGATGCTTCTTGATAGGTGGAAGTTACCTATATCAAGATGCATCAGCTTTTTTGAATTAATAGAAACTCTTTTTGTTGTTTTATATTTATCATATCTAGTAATAGATTACAGGAAAAAGGAAACAATGTAATATAGCAGATTCTATAAAAAGCTTCATATAGAAGCATTACAATCTGATGTTAATTATTAAATTACTAATATATGAAGGAGGTTTCTTATGAAGGTAAATAATTATAATCATGAGGGCGAGAATAATAAACGTTTAGGTAAGATTAGACCTACAAACAAGGAAGGTACAGCTGCTTGGCAAAATTTTGAGGGATTTTATAAGGTTGAACAGGTGGGTAAACCATCTGAAGAGGATGTTATTGAGGCAAAAGACTGGGTTGATAATGGTAGTAAATTATAGAAGGAGATAAAATATGGCTAAAATTCAAATGACGGTAGATGGTAATACGGCAGCTGCATATGCTGCTTATGCATTTACAGAAGTGGCGTCAATCTATCCTATTACTCCTTCCTCAGGTATGGCAGAATCCATGGATGAATGGGCTGCGAAGGGAAGAAAGAATATATTTGGACAAACTGTAAATGTAGTAGAAATGCAATCGGAAGCGGGGGCAAGTGGAACATTTCATGGCTCATTACAGGGTGGTGCCCTAACTTCTACTTTTACAGCTTCACAAGGACTACTATTAATGATTCCAAACTTATATAAGACAGCAGGAGAACTGCTACCAGGAGTTATTCATGTAAGTGCTAGGGCAATAGCAACCCATGCTTTAAGTATATTTGGGGATCATCAGGATGTAATGGCTTGTAGACAGACTGGATGTGCAATGCTGGCAGCTGGTTCTGTGCAGGAAGTGGCTGATTTAGCACCTGTAGCCCATCTTGCAGCCATTAAGGGAAGGCTTCCTTTTATACACTTCTTCGATGGATTTAGAACTTCCCATGAGGTACAAAAGATTGAGTTATTAGAATATAGGGATTATGGGGAACTTATTGATATGGATCAGCTTAGTGCCTTTAAAAAAAGAGCTCTTTCCCCTAATAATCCTTGTTTTAGGGGAACTGCACAAAACTCTGATATTTACTTTCAGGGACGAGAGGCAGCTAATCCATTCTATTATGACTTGATTCCAATTGTGGAAGAGTATATGAATAAGATGGGAAAGTTAACTGGTAGGACATATCATCTCTTTGATTATTATGGTGACCCAGTAGCGGAGTATGTGATTATTGCCATGGGATCTGTTACTGAGGCAATTGAACAGACCATTGACTATTATAATAAGCAGGGTGAAAAATATGGTCTAATTAAGGTCCGTCTATATCGCCCATTTTCAGTAGAGCATTTGCTAGATGCAATACCTAAAACTGTTAAAAAGATTGCGGTATTAGATCGTACCAAGGAGCCTGGAGCAGTTGGAGAACCTCTTTATGTTGATGTATGCTCTGCCTATAAGGATCAAGCTAATCCTCCTATAATAGTAGGTGGAAGATACGGTCTTGCTTCTAAAGATACAACCCCTAATCAGATTGCAGCAGTTTATGAGAATCTAAAGATAAGTCAACCTAAAAATTCATTTACTATTGGAATTAATGATGATGTGACTAAGACATCTCTTACTCCAGTTGATGGTATAGATTTTGAGCCAGAGGATATGAAAGCTTGTCAATTATGGGGTCTTGGCTCAGATGGTACGGTTGGTGCAAATAAACAAGCAATTAAGATAGTGGGTAATAATTCAGATCTAAATGTTCAAGCCTACTTTGATTATGATTCCAAAAAATCAGGGGGACTTACTGTATCCCATCTTAGGTTTTCAAATGAACCAATACGTTCTACTTATTTAGTGAACAATGCTAATTATGTGGCATGTCATAATCCTTCCTATGTTAATAAGTATGATATGCTAGAAAGTTTAAAACCTGGAGGTATATTTGTCTTAAATACAAAGTGGAATGATGAAGAGTTAGAAGAACATCTCCCAGCCAAAATGAAACAAAAGCTTGCCAAAAAGAATGCTAGATTTTACACAATCAATGCAATTAAGATTGCAGAAGATATTGGACTGGGCAATAGAATTAACATGGTTATGCAGGCTGTTTTCTTTAAGCTTACAAAACTTCTTCCAGATGAGGTATTTATTAAAGAACTAAAAGATGGTATTACTGAATTGTATGGTAAAAAGGGAGAAAAAATCGTTAAAATGAACCATGACGCTGTTGATCAAGGTATACTATCGATTCATGAAGTAAAAATACCTGAAAAATGGAAGGACAGTGTAGATAAAAAATCTAATATAAATGAGTCGGATTTTGTTAAAGACATTATGCGTCCTATGGCTGAAATGAAGGGGGGAGAACTTCCTGTCAGTGCTTTTGCTGACATAGAGGATGGAACCTTTCCTTCAGGGCTTTCGAAATATGAAAAGAGGGGTATTGCTGTTAATGTCCCTGAATGGGTTATGGAAAGATGCATTCAGTGTAATCAATGTGCTTATATATGTCCCCATGCTGTAATACGACCATTCCTACTTGATGATGAAGAGTTGTCTAATGCACCAGACACATTTGTTACTAAGAAGGCAAATGGTAGAGCCTTTGAAGGATTAAATTATAAAATACAAATAAGCCCCCTAGATTGTACGGGATGTGGTAACTGTGCAGATATATGTCCTGCAAAGGGAAAAGCTCTTATTATGAAACCAATAGATACTCAAGTACCAAAAGAAGTTGATAACTGGAAGTTTGCTATGGAGAATATAAGGTTTAAAGATGATTTGACTTATGGTAAGTCCTTTAAAGATAGCCAATTTTATCCACCATTAATAGAATTTTCCGGTGCTTGTGCAGGTTGTGGTGAAACCCCATATATTAAGCTAGTTACTCAATTGTTTGGTGATAGAATGATGATTGCCAATGCAACTGGTTGTTCGTCTATATGGGCATCTTCTGCACCAAGTACAGCATATTCTGTTAATCATAAGGGGAAAGGACCTTCCTGGGCAAATTCTCTATTTGAAGATAATGCTGAGTATGGTTATGGGATGTATCTAGCTGTAAAACAGATTCGTGATAAGATTGAAGAAAACATGAG
This sequence comes from Clostridiales bacterium, assembly GCA_012518935.1. Taxonomy (GTDB): domain Bacteria; phylum Bacillota; class Clostridia; order Lachnospirales; family Lachnospiraceae; genus Mobilitalea. Next base: position 10,666 of record JAAYRE010000181.1, on the reverse strand, counting down.
AAAATTAAATGGTATGAAGGTAGAAGATAAAATAAAGGAAGCCTTCCATGATTGGCTACATTACAAAGATGAAGAGGAGTCCAAAGATGCAGGTGAAAGAGTCTTAGAGCTGCTTCAGGATTTTATATCTACAGATGTGGAAATAATGCGGTTAGTAGACGAAATAAAACAAAATGCTGATTACCTTACAAAAAGGTCAATTTGGATTGTAGGCGGTGATGGCTGGGCTTATGACATTGGATATGGAGGTCTTGATCATGTCCTTGCATCTGGTGAGGATGTAAATGTACTGGTCTTTGATACAGAGGTTTATTCTAATACTGGAGGGCAGGCTTCCAAATCAACACCTACTGCTGCTGTTGCCAAATTTGCAGCGTCAGGTAAAAAACAAGGAAAGAAGGACCTTGGTAGGATGATGATGACCTATGGTAATGTCTATGTAGCTCAAGTAGGTATCAATGCTGATAACAACCAGCTAATAAAAGCACTTCGTGAAGCAGAAAGCTATAAGGGACCTTCGCTGATTATATGTTATTCCCCTTGTATCAATCACGGAATTAGAGAGGGTATGGGAAGAAGTATGGCTAATATTAAGAAAGCTGTACAGGCAGGTTATTGGCATCTATATAGATACAATCCCACCTTAAAAAAGGAAGGTAAAAATCCCTTTATCTTAGATTCTAAAGAACCAACAGAAAGCTTCCGTGATTTTATAATGGGTCAGATTAGGTATAGCTCACTTATGAAAGCCTTTCCTGAAACTGCAGAAGAATTATTTGAACAGGCTGAAAATCAAGCAAAGGAAAGATATCAGATCTACAAAATGATGTCCTTATCCAATCCCCTTGATATATAAATTATAAGGAGCAAAGGTAAACATCTAAAGGCACACAAGTAGTTGCATTTTTGTCCTACTTGTGTGACCTTTATTTATAGGAGTAAAAGAATAAGCTTGAATATGTCATATTTGGAATGAATATCAATTAGTTGCAAGTAATGTAGGGAAAAATGCCATTTTATGCTTTGTATTCTATAAATTACATAGAGAAAATGGATTTTCATTATAGGATTATTAGTGTTTTATTGATATAATTAGTATGCTTACTAGAGTTATATATAATAACTTAATATAAAATAATAAAGGGGTGGTAGGGTGCTCATGCAATCGATAAAAACCAAAACTACTTTTGTATTACATGAAGATGTTCAAATTGTTTATAATCTAATCTTTAAAAATGCACTTTATAGCTTAGAATGTTATAAAGAAGGTGGCGATGTTAATCTAGCAAATGATTATTCCTATGTAGAAAACATTACCGATGATGAGGGAGAAGCGGAGCTTTTCCTAAAACAATTAGAAAAGGGAAAAGCTTTTCCAGTACATATTAAGGATTTAGTAGTAGATTATTTCGGATAATCGTCAACATGATGATTAAGAAAACTTCAAGAATCTTCTATATTAAAACAGCTAGAAGGTTAAGACAGCTACAAGATTAAGCAGAGGGTAATATACAATCTGTGTATAATTTTGTAGCTGTCTTTCTTTATGACTTTAGTATATTTTATCTAGTGGTAGGAAAATATAGAAATATAGGTTTCTTATAACTTTTATTATAAGCATGAAGGATTGGTATAATGAGCGTTATTAATTCAGCTATCATAAAGGACTTGTTTTCAAAAAGCGGTGATGTAACCGTTAGACCGATTAAAATAAATCAAAACAATTTAACAGTGTATCTGTTTTGTGTAGACGGTCTGATTAATCAGGCTTTATTTGATGAAGCAGTATTTAGATCTCTTAAATTTGACCCTTATCTAGAAAGATGTTTAACTGAAAGGCAGATGATGGACTATTTGTTAGAAGGTGGGGCATATCATGTGTTTACCAGTGAGGAGGATGATTATGATGCCTTACTAAAATCTGTTCTTAGTGGTATGGTGGCCTTGATTTTTGATAATGAAAAAAAAGCTGTTGTATATGATATAAGAGCCTTTGAAAAGCGTTCAGTTCAGGAACCTACAGATGAAAATGTTATGAAGGGCTCTAAAGAATCATTTATAGAAGTTATGCGTATGAATACTGCCTTAGTCCGTAGAAGGATTCGCTCTGAATATTTGGTTATTGAGCAAATGGCAGTGGGAAAAGTATCAAAAACTGACATAGCCCTACTATATATTAGCAATATAGCTGATCCAAACACAGTAGCAAGAATAAGAGAGAAAATAAATAATATTAATATTGATAATCTATCTACTCCTGCATTTATTGAAGAGTTCTTGATTGAAAATAGGTATAGTGTTTTTCCACAAATCATGTATAGCCAAAGACCTGATAGGGTGTCCGCAAATCTATCAGATGGAAGAATAGGCTTATTGGTTGATGGAATTCCTTTTGCATATATTCTTCCTTGTGAGCTACCTATGCTTATGCAGTCTCCGGATGATTATGCTAATCACTTTTTAATAGGCTCATCCCTTCGTATAATTAGATATATTTCTATGATTGTAACATTATTTCTTCCGGCCTTTTATATTGCAGCAACTACTTATCAAAGTCAGATGCTACCGGTACAGTTGGCTCTTTCAACCCAAGCGGCCAAAATAAATGTCCCCTTTTCATCTGCTTCAGAAGTATTAGGTCTTCTTATATCTTTTGAGATTTTAATTGAAGCTGGACTTCGGTTACCTAAGGCAGTAGGTACTACTATGTCAATCTTAGGTGGTCTAGTTGTGGGACAAGCAGCTGTGTCAGCCAATTTGGTATCACCAGCAGTGGTTGTAATAGTATCTCTAGCAGGGATATCAGGATTTATTATGCCTAATCAGGACTTGAGTAGTGCCATTAGGCTTTCAAGGTTTTTATTGGCGGTTTTGGCTGCAGTATCGGGATTTTTTGGACTGGCAATAGGCTTAATCATACTAATAACCCATCTATGTAGCCTTGATAATTATAATACAGCCTATATGTCCCCCTTTGTAGATGTTGAAGAAAGGAATATTAGGGATACCTTATTTAGATTTCCCACAAAATATTTTCGTAAAAGACCTGATGACCTTGTTCCATATAACAAAACAAAAAGAAAGGACATAGAAGAGAATTAGTATGAAGATAAAAATAACCATATTTGTATTAATGTGCTCCTTTCTGCTAGTAGGATGTTCACATGATATGAATCGAAGAGAAATTGATGAGATTAATTTTATTCATGTTATGGGAATTGATTATTTTGATGGTGAATATATGCTTACAGTTATATATAGCTCCAGTCAGGGGGCAGATCCTGAAAAAGGTTCAGCAGGCCAGGAGGAGACCTCGGAAGGACGAGGAGCTAGTCCTTATGAAGCCTATGAGAATATTAAACTTAAGAATAAGAAATCAATATCCATAGCTAATACTGGATATTTTCTTATAGGTGAAAGAGCTAGCCAAAAAGGAATAGATATCTGTCTGGATTTTCTTTCAAGGGATGAAACTACTAAGATGGATTCATTAATCTTTGTAACAAAAGGGACCCATGCCTCAGACTTTATTAAGAAAAGCATGGAAGGGGAGCAGATTGTTCATGAGGACCTAGAAGCTGTAGAACAAAAACAGAAAGAACTTGTTACACGAAACGATAATACTTTAGTAAATATACTAAATGAGATGGAAAATAATATCAGCAGTGTGATGCTTCCTTATCTAATTGCAGAAGAGAATTCGTTCTTACTTAAGGGCTATGCTGTATTTGATAATGAGAAATTAGTAGATTATCTTGATATGGAGACTTCTGTAGGGGTTAATTTTATAAAAAATATAGTAAGAGAATTTCCCATATATCTTGAGGATAATGTGTCTTTATCAATATCCTATACAGAAAGTCGCATGAAATCAAAGTTAGATAATAATGAAATTAAAATCATTATAAATGTAGATTTTGAAACAATGATTAAAGAAGTAAATACTGATTATAGTATATTTGATAAAAATATATTAAGTAAATTAACTAATAAACAGAATGATTATATAATCGAAATTATGAAAAAAGCTACCAATTATTCTATTTATAATGGTAGAGACATTCTTCAAGTGGCAAGGCTAATAGAAAATCAGCATACAGACAGATGGAATGAATATAAAGAGAACTGGAATGAGCTTATTTCAGAAATTCAATATGAATTTGTAGTTAACTCTAAGATAAGCAAATCTTTTATTCTAGGTAATGAAAGGTAGAGGAGCTTGGTATGATATATGTATTTGGAATCCTATTGATAATATCTTTTATAAGGCAAAAAGATCAATTACTGAAAATAAAAAAAAACCTGATTCTCTTTATGGTTTTATCTCTAGGTGGGATAGGTCTGGGTATTGTTCATATGGTTAGCCCACATATTCCAACTATTGCATTTGTATTAGAAAAATATCTGAAATGAGGTTGTTATATATGAATAAGCCTTTAACAATGAGGCAGGTTATTTTTATGTATCTATTTTTATCACTTTCACCTATACTAAGACAGATTCCCTCGGCCCTGGCTAATGAAGGGGGTAGAAGTGGATACTTAAGTCCAGTATGGTCATTAATAGCCCTGCTTCCTCTTACTGCTATTGTTATATTTCTAATCAGGTTATATCCCGGTTTAAATATATATGAAATAATGGATAATTTAGTAGGAAAAGTATTTGCAAAATGTATTATTTTCTTATATTTGCTATGGGTTATACTCTACCTAGCATCAAAGATGAATGCCTTTGCATTAACCCTGCAATTTACCCTAATGCCTAAAACTAGATCAGATTTTTTTATGACAATTATGCTGGTATTGGTGTATTATGCCTTATTAAAAGGGAGTAAGACAATATTTCGATTTTCAGAACTTGCCTTGGGACCTGTTATGGTATTGATTGGTATATTATTTGTATGTGCCCTTGGTATATTGCGGACAGATTATTTATTACCTGTATCCACATTTAATCTACCTTCTACAATTAAGGCGTCAAAAAATGTAGTTGCTGTGGGGGGAAATATAATCATCGTTTTGTTTTTTGCAGATAAATTTGCCATATCTATATCTAAGAAAAATATGAGGAAGTTTTGGTTTGGAGCCATATTATTTGTTGGCTTATCTTTTGTTATAACCATATTTACTTTTGGTATAACAGGGCCAAGTTTAGCGGCAAACCTTCCCTTTCCTTTTTATATTACTGTAAAAAGCATATCTTTTTTTAATATATTTGAGCGATTTGAAGTATTAGTTACTATGATATGCATATTGTCAGACTTTATTGGTATAAGTATTATGTTTTCAATAATGACAAAATGCATTCAGTGGTTATTTGGTATTACAGATAGAGGCTTTTTATTTATACCCCTGGCTATAATTATTTTTTATCTCACTTATTTTGTAAGCACAACACAATTTGAATACAGATTTCTCTATAAAAATATAATTTTGAATTTGAATCTAATATTTCAATATATAATTCCATTCTTATTGGGTCTAATGTGCTTATTAAAACGAAAACATATTAAAAAACAATACTGATAGACTTTACTTTCTGTTCTTATTCATAGTGTAATTGGTAATCATATATACTCCAAACATAAATAAGTAGACGCCCCAATTAATATCTTTTATTGACCTTCTAAGGATTACTAAGTATATAAATAAGGATACTATAATGAATATGGCAATTAATAATATATTTTCAAGATGTTTCTTTTTCATGTAGGTCTCCTCCTTATATAAAAATCTTATCATAGAACTTATGAATGTGCTAGTCAAATTATAAAGATGGTATAAAGAGTAAACCCTGAAAACAAGATTATTAGTTATCCCCTTCTTCATATATGTGTATCTCTATCTCTTCATCATCATAATCATATATCTGATGGTTTATGTAATCCTCAGCCACAGGGTCTATAAATTCATATACCCGGTGGTATTCCTTGGTTTCAGGATCTTTTACTGTCTCAGAACGATTTTTATATAGGAATTGAACTAATTGGTAGCAATCAACCCAGATTTCATTAACGCTTTCTTTTTGGGATTCGTCAAATATTAATTGTAGGCCAAAGTGAAGATGAGGGGTACGGATATTATTGGCATTTTCTTTACTGCTATAGCCAGTTCTTCCAAGGTATCCTATAACATCTCCTGCTTGAACCACACTTCCTTCTTCTAAGGATTTGTTGTAGGGAAAGTTTTGCCTAAGATGAGCATAATAGTAGTATCTTTTCTTATCAAAGCTTCGGATACCAATTCTCCAGCCCCCATATTGATTCCATCCTAAAGCTTCAACATAACCAGACTCTACAGCAATAATAGGAGTACCCACTTGACCCATCATATCATGTCCCAAATGTCTTCTTTTATAGCCATAGCTTCTAGAGACACCAAAATCATCAAAGTGGCTATATGGATAATACTTAGCTATGGGAAGGAAGGCTTTTAGACCATATTTTTCTTCCCATCGTTTACCGGTGGGAGAGGATTCGTCTGCCACCTCTATTAGATAGTCCCCAACCATGCCAGATAGGACAGCAGAGTAGGCTTCATAATAATAATCATAATACTTCAAATTATTAGTTAAGCTTTCCATGGTTTCTTCCTTTGATATAAGTTTGTCGGCTATTTCTGTCATATGTTTTTCCTTATATCTAGAAAAATCTCCACCATATTTGGCACCAAGATAGGCAAGTAATTCAATCCAATTAAGATGAACCTGCTTATCTTTAGTATCTATATCATATTTGTAAGCTCTATTCATAGCTTTTTCACTGACATCAAAGCTTACCCATTTAATGAAATTCTTATTTGAATCATACATGGTTGTATATAGGGTGGCATCATGTTCTAAACCCTGTTTGATGAGTATTGAGGAGAATATTAGTAGTAAGATAAGTTCACATATAATAATATGTTTAGCTTTATATTTTGTTGACATAAAAAGACATCCTAACTTAAACTCGTAATATCATATGAATTTACTTAAGCTTTCATGCCCTTTATTCGAAAATGTCCTTTTTGAATCTCTTATTATAACTGGTATAAATGTTCATATCATCCTTAGTAAGATCATATGTGGCCAGCATAACCTCATTAATATCTTTAACACCCTTTTGTTGTAATTTACTTCTCAGCCATCTTTCATTTTTCCCTGTACTATTCAAATTATTATGCATTATTTGGCCGTCTATTATTATGTTTGCCATGGGGTAGGTCTGAATACTTTCTATATTCATATCCTCAGCTGTAACAGGCTGGGTTGAACTAATGGGAAGGATACTTAATTTACCGTTAGATTCCAAATATATTGTATGGATTTCCTCCAAATCATAATATCCCATAACCCTGCATTCTGCCAATAATTCACCTATATCTATCTTTGCATTTAGAAGATTTTTTTTGTAAATTTGTCCGTCTTGATACAATAATAAGGCTTGTCCTTGAAAGAACCTTCGCAGTATTATGGATTTACAGGTCATATAATTAATAAACAAGGTACAAAGGGAGAGAAAAGTCATTGATATTAATGGTTCAATAATACTATCTGTAGACATGGCAGCCATTTCACCAGCAATAGAACCTATGGCTATGCTACTTATATAGTCAAACATACTTAACTGTGCCATCTCACGATTACCCATAATTTTTGTTAAGATAAACAAAGCTGATAAAGACACAAAAGACGAAAGTAATACTCTTCCTATCTCCATATATAATCTATTCCTCCTAGTTAATCTTAAATATATAAGTATATTATTTGCTTGTATATAACATAATATCCTTGATAAGTTGCTTTAAAAGTTAGGTTTTATATTATGTAGTTAGATTTGTCAATGAAAGGAGTATGTATATGAAAGCATACGTAGATCAAGATGGTTGTATAAGTTGCGGTTTATGTATTGATGTATGCCCTGAAGTGTTTAGTTATAATGAGGATGAGGTGTCACAGGCTATAGAGGGTGATATTCCAGAAGATTGTATTGAACGGGCAGAGGAAGCTAGGGATGGGTGTCCCGTTAGTGTAATAGATTTAGAAGAATAATATATGCTTGGGGTTGTTTCATAGTTTTGAAACAACCCCTGCTACTTATAATTATCCAGTATTCTTTAAATCATATTCAATATAATCATATACTTTTATTGGACCCTCTAGGACTTCTCTGCCAACATATAAGGTACTATCCGGTCTAATCATTGTTGCCCATTTTATCAGTGATATTGCACCGTTTACAATCTCAATTCCTGTAATACATCGTGGATGAACACAACTACCATCATTAAAATATAAGGGCTCACCGGGTTTTGGCATAATAGGCCTATGGGTATGGCCCGCAATAAGCATCTTTTTATTCTTTGCAGACCAATCGCTAAGGCGTCTTTCAACTTTTGTTTTCCATTCGTTGTTTTGTGATGCACTGGTAGGATTTCGTATTCCTATTAGTTCCAGGGGTCTCCAAAAATAACGAACTAAAAATCTTGATAATCTCCAGAAGGTATCGTTTAGTATATCTGCTTGATGTCCATGGGTTAAAAAGATCTCATAAGGATAATTTTTGTATTCTAAGATTAGGCCTTCAGTTATATTAATATCGGGAAAAAGCGGTAATGCTGAATTAGTACTGTCACAGAAAAATGACTTACATTTTGTTTTTGAGTATTTGGGATCTCTTTTGATGATATCATGATTTCCAAAAATCATATGAAATCTACCTATTCTATAAAATTGAGACATAAGCCAAAAACAATCACTGTGACTATTGATTATGGTTTTAATATTTCGATTTTCCCATAATTCATCACCATCACCCAGTTCAATATAAGTAAATCCTCTATCGTAATAGTACTGTAATGCTGCAAAGAAAAGATTCTGGTTATTGGAAAAATTATCTGCCCAACCACCATCTCCCCTATGACAGTCGCTCATAATAATAAATCTTGAATAGTCATCAAAGGGTAACTTAGGAGATGATTTGTAAACATCAGTTAAACGCTTATTGACCGACATCATCAACCACCCCATCCATATCCTGTGTATTAATATATCCCTGAATCTTATTGTATGATTTTTCAAATACTTCTTGAGGTTTACCCATATGAACAATTTGATCATACATATAAGGTGAATCCCGTTTCACAAAGGCTAGCTTATCAAGGGTGTTGGAGTATTCAGCGGTTAGGTAGTTATAAGCATTACAAAATGATTGGTTGTTCCGCTGCATCAAATACTCTGTTAAAGCATTTCTGGATATGGGTTGCTTGGTATGGGGCTTATCAAATTGAATATATACCTTGTTTCCGTTTATATGATATTCGCTTTCGTTATAGCCTGCCTCTATAAGTCCGCCAACAAATGCTTCAGCCATATTGCGGTTATATAATTCCAGAATTATATCCATGGTTAATTCTGAGGGGTGTGAAAATTCAGCCAACATAAAGCCTGTAAGCCACCAATGATATTCGTTTCTGGTAAACATGATTTCTCCATTCTTTTTAAAGGCAATATACATGTTTATACGATCCTTATCTTTAACACAGTGGTAAAAAGTACCGTTAAATACGCCAGGTATATTTAAACTAGGCCCATTGGTATAGTAGATACCTACTTCACCACCGGTGGTCATGCCATATTGTCCCTTCCAGAATTCAATCAACCACTTCATCCCGCCATAGTTAAAATATATGGGCTCACAGTCGATTATCATACTAAAAGGGGCACATCCCTCGTCATAAAGCCTGCAATAACCAAATTTTCTTTGCCATCCATCCATAACTGAGTAAAATATATCCTGGTTTATATCGTAGGCAAAGCCAAAAGGATTTAGATCTTTGTTTAATTCTTCTAGTCTTTCTGGTGTACTTCCAATTAATTGTGTAATAGGTTGGGCAGGTGTTTTATCCTTGCCTTTCTTTTTACTACCCTTAGTAGATTTTAAGAGTAGAGATGCTGCTATTAGAAGTAACACTAATACAGTTATTGTCAATACTTTATTCTGTATATAGAAATTCCACAAGATGGAGATACTTGTTATTTTAGCTACTAATTTGTTAGATATTATCAGAAACATAATAAGACTCCTTTCTTTATGTTATATAACATCATATTCTCATGAAATCAAAGTTGTTAAAGTACTGTGAAAATAAATAAAAAAATGACGGAATTTAAGTTTTAACATCTTATTTTCACAAATTTTAATTTGCTATTTGATATTAAAATTAGAGGGTGTATAATGAGTTGTATAAGATAAATAAGATTCATCAATAATGAGTGAAAATTGTTGACCCAAATTTATTGGCAAGATTTAATATAGCTAAGATTAATTGATTCGAAGGAAATAATTTAGATTCAATAGAAAGTGTGTTAGAAGAAAAATTATTATAGATATTTTGAATTATTTTTTAGATTAATGTAATGCTAATATTGGTATATGCTATTACTTGACATTTTTTATACCCGTTATATGATTTTTTTTTTAAAGAGGAGGGCTAAAAAATGAGACACTTTTTCCATGGAGGAATTCATCCGACCGATGGTACTGATAAGGATTTAAATAGACAAGTGCCTATTCGTATATATACACCTAAAGTAGTCGAAATATCTATGAAACAATCACCTAATAGTGTATGTAAAGCCCTAGTTAAAATTGGTGATAAGGTTTCTAAAGGTGATATCATAGGAG
>JAAYRE010000180.1 GCA_012518935.1 Clostridiales bacterium | reverse complement strand
GCATTGGTCTTAGTCTTCTGACCGCGAACAGGTAGTCCTTTTCTATGACGGATTCCTCTATAACATCCGATTTCTTGTAATCTCTTAATGTTAAGTGCGATATCTCTTCTTAAATCACCCTCAACCATCTGTGTTTCATCAATAACTTCACGAATTCTTGCAGCCTCATCATCAGTTAAATCTCTGACGCGGGTATTAGGATCTACATTTGCCTGTGCAAGAATACGCTTAGAACTTGTTCTTCCTATACCATATATATAGGTAAGTCCAACTTCGATTCGCTTATCTCTTGGTAAATCTACACCACTGATACGTGCCATGTGCCTGGTACACCTCCAACATAAAATTGTTTTATTTTTTTTCCGCAATAAATCACATTTATTGCGACAGCCGCTTTAAATTGTAACAAACACCCATTTCATATGTTTGCTAAGATTCCATGATGACGGTCAGAAATCTTAAGGCAGGATACAAGATCCACCCACAATATCACAATGACTTTGTCCTTAGGCAATACCTTATGGTATTCATCCTATGGCTATGCATGCCAATAGGCTTATAAGCCTAAGGCGTTGATTGTAACACAAAAAGCAAGAACTATTATATATAAAACAACAGTGGAAATAACTTCCGAACTATTGTATTAGCCTTGTCTTTGTTTGTGTTTAGGGTTCTCACAGATTACTCTAATGCTACCCTTTCTCCTTATAACCTTGCATTTTTCACACATAGGTTTTACTGATGATCTTACTTTCACAGTAATTCACCCCTTTCAAAAAAGTCCGCTTATTATTATATCACCGCTTAAAATTAATAGCAAGCAATATTTTCTTATATATCTTCAATTATTCTAAACTTCTTACTTAGCCAATTGGATGCCATGACCTATGTTATTTATCACGCCATATAATTCTTCCTTTGGTTAAATCATAGGGTGACAGCTCTAAGGTAACCTTGTCACCAGGTACTATCTTAATAAAATTCATACGTAGCTTACCACTAATATGAGCTAATACTCTGTGACCATTTTCCAGCTCCACTTGGAACATAGCATTTGGTAACTTTTCAACTACAGTTCCTTCGATTTCAACCACATCGGATTTTGACATTATTCAACCTCCTTAATCAAACATCTACCTTGTAACATTTTTATGCTTCTTTTTATGTCTTCATTTTTAACTGTTTTATTCTTTATAACCTCTGTTAACAAAGGATTAAAAAAATCTAATCTATGGATATGCTTTAACTTTTTCTTTTTTGGATTATCCAAGGTTCTGGACTTTCCATTCACTAAGTATACATATTCATTATCTGTATCAATTATTACATAGTGTTTTCCTCTGTCTTTGCCTGAGACTGATGTAACGAAACATCCGACTAATTCATGCATCAAATTACTCCGATTTTATATTTTTGTCAAAATTTCAGCATCACCATCAGTTATTAAAATAGTATTCTCATAATGGGCTGATAGGGATCCATCACCTGTAACCACTGTCCAATCATCATCTAACCAATATACATCATATCTGCCTACATTAACCATAGGTTCAATTGCCAATGTCATACCTGGTGCAAGTCTTGGTCCTCTATTCTTCTGCTTAAAATTAGGTATCTGTGGTTCCTCATGAAGATTTTTACCAATCCCATGTCCCACCAAATCCCTAACCACAGAAAAACCAAAGGATTCTACATAAGCCTGTATTGCGCTTGATATATTATGAAGATGCTTCCCTGCCTTTGCGTGTTTTATACCTTCATAGAAGCTCTGCCTGGTTACCTCTATTAATTTTTCTGCTTCTTTTGATATTTCGCCAACGGGGATTGTCCTGGCAGCGTCGGAATGATATCCTTCATATATGACGCCACAATCAAGACTCACTATATCGCCATCCCTTAGGATATGCTCTTTATTAGGAATTCCATGAACAACTTCGTCATTAATTGAAACACATAAAGAGCCAGGAAATCCATTATAATTCAAGAAGGATGGAATACAATTATAACTTTTTATTATGTCGTAACACTTTTTATCAATGTCTAAAGTAGTAATTCCCGGTTTAATGTACTCTTCTAATTCTTTAAGTACATGTGCAAGAATACTACCGGATTTTCTCATAAGTTCTATTTCTTTATCTGATTTAATACTTATTGGCATTTGGCTCATCCTCTCATGCCTATACTTACACTAAAATATTAATAATTTCCTGATATATCATTTCTATCTCACCGGTACCATCCACAGTGTGTAAGATACCTCTTTCTCTATAATAATCTATAAGTGGTTGCGTTTGTTTATGATAAACCTCTAAGCGTTTCATTACTGTCTCCGGCTTATCATCATCTCTAAGTATAAGGAAAGAACCGCAAAAATCACATATCCCCTCTGCCTTTGGGCGAAGTGTTTCTAAATGATAAGTGCGACCACAACTTAGACACGCTCTTCTTCCTGCCATTCTATCTATGATTACTTCATCAGGAACATCCACTTCGATGGTATATTCTAATTTATCATTTTTATTATTCAGTGTATGGTCTAATGCTTTTGCCTGAGGGATAGTTCTAGGAAATCCATCAAGTACATAGCCCTCTTTACAATCAGCCATACCAAGACGTTCCTCAATTAACTCTAAAACTAAATCATCAGGTACCAAAAATCCTTGATCAATATATACCTTGGCCTTTTTTCCAAGTGCTGTTTCATTTTTTATATTCACCCGAAATAAATCTCCAGTAGAAATATGTGGTATCCCAAAATTTGATGCTATTTTTTTTGCCTGTGTCCCCTTACCGGCGCCTGGTGCACCTAACATAACAATCTTCATAACTTATTCTCCTACCCTGATTTTACATATCATTGTGAGACAATCATTATTATGATTGCCTCACAACTATAAAAAATTATTAGTCATTCAGGAAGCCTTTATAGTGACGAACCAACATTTGTGACTCAACTTGTTTGATTGTTTCGATGATAACACCTGCTATAATAATTAGAGATGTTCCACCAAAACTAACATTGGCGTTAAATGCTCCAGAAAAGAATATGGGTATTACGGATACAATAATCAGTCCCACAGCACCGATTAATATAACATTATTAAGTACCTTGGATAAATATTCAGTTGTCGGTTTTCCAGGACGAATACCCGGGATAAATCCACCCTGCTTCTTCATATTATTTGCTATCTCAATTGGATTAAAGGTAATTGATGTATAGAAATATGCGAAGAAAATAATTAATCCTATATAAATTAATAATCCTATGGAATATTTGAATTCTCCAAAGTCAAAGTTTTTTAAGTTAATTTTTAACCAACTGCCCTGATCCAGTACTTTAAGAATCTTTGGAAGTACCTTTTCTCTTGCCGGATACACACCAAAAAATGATGCAATTACTCCAGGGAAAGACATAAATGAAGAAGTAAATATTACAGGGATAACTCCAGCTGTATTTACCTTTAAAGGTATGTGGGATGATTGTCCACCCACCATTTTTCTACCTTGAACCTTTTTAGCATACTGAACTGGTATCTTTCTGTCTGCATCTTGTAAAAGTAGTACAAATACTATAACAAATACTACTACCACAATAGTAACTGCTACAGCAATTATACCCTTCCAAACAGGCTTTTGATATACAAACTGGAAAAACAGATTAATAAAATCCCTAGGTATTGTTGATACAATATTAATTAATAATATAATTGATATACCATTTCCAAGACCCTTTTCAGTAATCCGTTCTCCCAACCACATAAGGAATGCAGAACCAGCTGTAAATGATGCCACAACTAATATAACATTGGTAAATGTAAGTCCGCCCTCTAATACATCTGAGCTATTACCAAAACCAATTGCCATGGCAGCTGACTCAATGATAGCAAGACCAATAGCCATGTAGCGGGTTATGTTTTCCATCTTCTTTCTTCCGTCTTCACCCTCTTTTGACATCTCTTCTAACTTGGGTATTGCTATTGTTAAAAGCTGCAAAATAATGGATGCGGAAATATAAGGGGAAATACTTAATGCAAATATTGACATCTTAGTAAATGAACCGCCAGTTAAGTTGTTGAGAAATCCAAGATTAATTGTTGAAAATACATCCTCAACAGCTTCTCTACTTATGGCAGGAGCAGGAAGTAATGTTCCCAATCTCACTATTATTAGACAACCAAGTGTATATAATAATTTAGTCCTGATATCTTTTACCTTTAGTGCATTTCTGAATGTTTTAAACATACTAAATCACCTCAGCATTTCCACCAAGAGCCTGAATTTTTTCTGCCGCACTAGCACTAAATGCATTAACCTTGACATCCAGCTTCTTAGTAAGTTCTCCATTGCCAAGAATCTTAACTCCATCT
>JAAYRE010000179.1 GCA_012518935.1 Clostridiales bacterium | reverse complement strand
TATTTGATTGACAGAGGTATAACAGAAGATACTATTAAGAATTTTGGATTAGGATATGCCAACCGTTTTAGTGATGATCTATACAAATACCTTAAGAGCCTCCAATATGAGGACGAGCTTTTAAAACAAACCGGCTTAATATCTTTTGACCAGATAAGAGGTGGTCATGATAAGTTCTGGGATAGGATAATGTTTCCTATTATGGATGCCGGTAATAAGGTCGTAGGTTTTGGTGGAAGGGTAATGGGGGAAGGTATGCCTAAGTACCTAAACTCCCCTGAGACTGTTATTTTTGATAAAAGCAGAATTCTTTATGGGCTTAATATAGCACGAAAATCCAGAGAATCCTATTTGCTTATTAGTGAGGGTTATATGGATGTGTTAAGTTTGCATCAGGCGGGATTTACCAATGCCGTAGCTGCACTGGGCACTGCATTTACAGAGGCCCATGCCAATTTGTTAAAGAGATATACTAAAGAGGTTATACTTACATTTGACAATGATGCTGCAGGTACAGCGGCAGCACTTAGGGCTATACCTATCTTAAGGGATGCAGGACTTACGGTAAAAGTGGTGGATTTGGAACCTTATAAGGATCCTGATGACTTTATTAAATCCTTGGGGGCAAAGGAGTATAAAAGTCGTATTGAGAGAGCAAAAAACAGTTTTTTCTTTGAAATAGACAAGCTTCAGGACAATTATAATATGGATGATCCTGAAGATAAGACAAAGTTTTTTAATGAAATTGCTAAGAAGTTGTTGGGATTTACTGAAGAATTAGAAAGAAACTTTTATTTAGATGCAGTGGCTAAAGAATATAATATTGATGCCATCTTGCTTGAGAGGCTTGTTAACAAACTTGGAACTCAATCAATGGGATTAATACAAGCAAAGAGAAGATTACCATATAAGGAGTCCCAGAGAATAAAAGGTAATGAAGAGGGAATTGTTAAGACTCAAAAACTATTAATTACATGGCTGGCTGATGACCCGATTATTTTAATTAAGTTAAAAGATATAATAAAACCTGAAGATTTTGACGATGGTATATATGCTGATGTTGTTAGATTGATTTATGAGGAACATGAAAATGGTAGTGATATTGTTCCTGCAAAAATCATTAGTCACTTTGAAAGCTCTTCGGAACAATCTCAAGTGGCCGCCTTATTTAATTCTGACCTAATAGATAAAATCCAAGAAGATGATAGGCAGAAGGCATTATATGATACGATTTACCGTTTGAAAGAAGAAAGCTTAGAGAAGCTAAGCTTAAAGGCAATCGAAAATAATGACACAGAATTATTGCAGAATATCATTAGGCAAAAAAACGATCTCAAGAAGAATATAGTGGCAGCCTTAACATAGGATTGCTTTATATCATGCTTTCTGGTCAAATATAAGGGTTTGCATATTTCAATAAATGATGGTTAGAATATAAAAGAGTTTGAAAAGGAAGGAATATCTATGGACGAGAATATTACGAAATTTACTGAGAGGCTAAAAGAATTATTAGTCTTTGCAGAAAAGAAAAAGAATGTCTTGGAATATCAAGAAGTAAATGACTTTTTTGCAGATATGGAGTTGGATCCCAAAAGGATTGAGAAAATATATGATTATTTGGAAAAAAACAATGTGGATGTACTTCGGATGTCAGAATTAGAGGAAGATGACATTATTCTGGAGAAGGACGACGATGATGAAGATACAGAAACTATAGATTTAACAATACCTGATAATGTAAATATTGATGATCCTGTTCGTATGTATCTGAAAGAAATAGGCAAGGTCCCTTTACTTACGGCTGAGGAGGAAGTAGATCTAGCCCAAAGGATGGAAGAAGGGGATGAAGAAGCTAGAAAACATCTTGCTGAAGCCAACCTTCGTCTGGTGGTCAGTATTGCTAAGAGATATGTAGGTCGTGGTATGCTGTTCTTAGACTTAATCCAAGAGGGTAATTTGGGACTGATTAAGGCAGTTGAAAAATTCGATTACCGTAAGGGGTTTAAATTTAGCACCTATGCAACATGGTGGATAAGACAGGCTATTACTAGAGCTATAGCTGACCAAGCTAGGACAATCCGTATACCGGTTCATATGGTGGAGACAATCAATAAGCTTACAAGGGTACAAAGACAGTTGCTGCAACAACTTGGTAGGGAGCCAAGTCCGGAAGAGATTTCAGAAGTTATGGATATTCCACCTGAGAGAGTAAGAGAAATACAGAAGATATCTCAAGAACCTGTTTCCCTTGAAACACCCATAGGTGAGGAGGAAGATAGTCACCTGGGAGATTTTATTCAAGATGATAATGTACCAGTACCAGCTGAAGCAGCAGCGTTTACCTTATTGAAGGAACAGCTAGTTGATGTCTTAGGAACCCTTACAGATAGGGAACAAAGAGTATTAAAGCTTAGATTTGGCCTAGATGATGGCAGGGCAAGAACCCTTGAAGAAGTAGGTAAAGAATTTAATGTTACTAGAGAAAGAATTCGTCAGATTGAGGCAAAGGCCTTAAGAAAGCTTAGACATCCCAGCCGAAGCAGAAAATTAAAAGATTATCTAGAGTAAAATATAATGGTGCCAGGTGCAGTTGACAAAATGTCAACAGTACCAGGCACCATTAACAATTTGTAAACAGTACCAGGCACCATTAACAAAATGTGAACTGTAAGCAGTTCACATTTCTACTATGGAAAAAGGGTATATTATATGGTAAAATAACAGAAAATGCCTATGAGGATGAAAATATGCAACTATCTAAAAGACTAAAAGCTGTAGCCGACATGGTGACAATAGGTAATAGGGTAGCGGATATTGGTTGTGACCATGCATATATAGCCATAAATTTGATAATGAATAAAATATCACCTTTTGTTGTGGCCATGGATGTTAACCAAGGACCTCTTGATAGAGCTAAAGAGAATATTGAGAGATATAGGGTAGCAGATAAGATATCTATAAGAAAATCTGATGGATTACAGATGCTTAAGACCGGAGAGGTTGACACCATACTTATGGCAGGTATGGGAGGAAGACTGATGACTGAGATTTTGGCTAGTCGAATGGATATAGTAGCCACGGCAAAGGAATTGGTTTTACAGCCTCAATCGGAAATATATGAAGTACGTAGAACTTTAGAACAATGGGGTTTTATTATTGTAGATGAGAATATGCTGAAGGAAGACGGCAAGTATTACCTTGTAATGAAGGTGAGGATAGATTCATCAAGTATAAATAATAATAAATATCAGCTTCTAAAGCCTGAGCACATCTATTATGGCAGACTGCTATTGGAGGATAAAAATCCTGTCTTGTTAGAGTATCTGCAGTCTGAGAAAAGACTGTATAAAAAAATATATAATGAATTAATAGATAAGCCAACTAAACAATCAAGGGAAAGGCAGACAGAAATTCTGGAATTAATCCAGGTGATTGATCAGGCTATGGGATATTATAAGGAGGGCAAATAATGGAAACAAAACAGACTGTAAAGGTTAAAATTAATGAATGTGAAAAAGAGTATCCTATTAATACTAGGCTCTTAGATATTGCAATAGAGCATCAAAAGGATTATGACAATGATATAATTCTTGCCTTGGAAAATGATAAGCTCAGGGAATTGTTTAAGGTGGTAGATAAAGATTGTACAATAAGTTTTGTTACTACAGCTGAAGATGCTGGGCACAAGACCTATACCAGAGGAATGATCTTAGTATTATTAAAGGCTTTTTATGCTGAGTTTGGTAATGAGAATGTTAAGAAAGTAACCGTAGAGTATTCCTTGGGTAATGCCTTATACTGTGATTATGAAGGTGATTTTGATTTAACAAAGGAACGTCTTGAATCTATAAAAGGTAGAATGCAGGAGTTAATTAAGAAGGATCTTCCTTTTGATAAGAGAAGTATTGGAACAGATGATGCTATAGAGCTTTTTGCTAATTATAAAATGTATGATAAGGAGAAGCTTTTTAAGTATCGTCGTGTGTCTAGGGCAAACATATATAGTCTAGATGGATTTGAGGACTATTATTATGGTTATATGCCACCAAGTACGGGCATGTTGAAATACTTCGATTTGTCACTTTACGAGGATGGTTTTATCTTGATATTGCCCAGAAAAAATAATCCTACTACTGTAGAACCATTTATTCCGCAAAAAAAACTATATATGACTTTACGGGAATCTAATCAGTGGTCAAAGATGTTAGAGATTGAAAATGTAGGAGCACTTAATGATCTTATATCAGAAGGTAAGTTTAATGAGCTGGTTCTTGTACAGGAAGCACTTCAAGAAAAGAAAATTAGTAATATTGCAGAAGCAATAAAGAAGGAAAAAGACAAAAAATTTATTATGATAGCAGGTCCTTCCTCTTCAGGAAAGACTACATTTTCCCATAGATTATCTGTACAACTTAAAACCCATGGAATGAAGCCCTATCCCATTGCTGTAGATAATTATTTTATAAATAGGGACGATACACCAAAGGATAAGGATGGTAATTATAATTTCGAGAGCTTGCAGGCTATAGATATAGAACAGTTTAACAAAGACATGACAGATTTAATGAATGGTAAAGCAGTTGATTTACCCATCTATAATTTTATCACAGGTAGAAGAGAATATAAAGGAAACCCTGTTACTATTGGAAATGATGGAATTCTTGTTATTGAAGGTATCCATTGTCTCAATGACGCACTGTCATATTCATTGCCTAGGGAAAGCAAGTATAAGATTTATATTAGTGCACTTACTCAGCTAAATATTGATGAACACAACAGAATCCCAACCACTGACGGCAGATTGCTTAGAAGAATGGTAAGGGATGCAAGGACTAGAGGAGCATCTGCACAAGATACAATAGCTATGTGGCCTTCTGTAAGAAGAGGCGAAGAGGAGAATATATTCCCCTTCCAAGAGGATGCAGATATTATGTTTAACTCAGCATTAATATATGAGTTGGCTGTACTCAAGACCTATGCGGAGCCTGTATTGTTTGGAGTGGATAGAAAAAGTAAGGAATTTTTAGAAGCAAAAAGATTGTTGAAATTCTTAGATTATTTTATAGGGGTACCAAGTGATATGGTGCCGAAGAATTCTATCTTGAAAGAATTTGTTGGGGGTAGTTGTTTTTAATAATGAGCAGCACTATAAGCCGGGTTCTGTCTTGGATGGTCATCTATCTAGACCGTATGTTACCATACAGCTCCAGTATCTGCTTTCACAGATACTACGCAGCCAACCCGAAAGCACGGCGGGCAACCGTATAGCTTTCTGTTAGGCTTTGCTTCGGGTGGGGTTTACATCTGCCCCTTCCGTTACCGAAAGGGCGGTGGTCTCTTAAACCACCTATCCATCCTTACCACCGCATATAGCGATGGCGGTTTATTTCTGTTGCACTAGCCTGGGAGTCGCCTCCACCGGACGTTATCCGGCACCCTGCCCTATGAAGCCCGGACTTTCCTCACCGTATATACGGTGCGACCATCCGTGCTACTCACATTAGGTATTCTAACATGGGAAATGATAAAAGTAAATGTAAATAAAAACAAATTTAGTCGCGGGTACTTATTAAGGTCAGTACATTCCGAGTGTACTGTAACACCTCTTTAGAATACCTGCGACTTCAATTTGCGAAAATATGAAAACGGAAGAAGAAAAATATATTAATATTATAGCACAAAATAAGCATTATGGTAGTGCTTTTTGAAAATTTAAAATATTATTAATAATTTAGGAACATCTTAGGAATATCATAGGAATAGCTTGGAAATATCCTATATATCTATCTCTAATATTTTCTTGGAAATTCTAATCCGTTGATACTGGGCGGCATAAGTAATCTCATCCATTCCATCTATATAATTCTGAGGGTAATTCTTGTTCAATCCCTTGACTTTTAATACATTAGTGGCCTTATTGTAGGCTATTGCAGCCTCTTCTTCAGTATTATATCTTCCTATTATATAGTCTCCCCTTATGTGTATCTTAGCTTGATATAAAACTTTATTATTAATAACATGCTTAGTTACTCCATAATAAGGGTTGATTATTTCGATATTAGAATATCGAAAATCTGTATCATCTCCATTTACAAAGATAAAATCTCTGCCTGCCACAGAATAATTTCTAATGCCATATCTGGAAAGAAGATTAACCTGCATACCATATTCTGATGTATACAGGTGACCCCCTCTTTTAGAGATTTTATGTTTGGAGTAATAAAACAAATCTTCAACGTCGAATTTTAGTACAGTATTTTTGTCTATATAATATAGGAAGAAACTCTTTTTTAAATAGATGGGATTTCTTATATATATGCCATTATCCCTTACATTAACAAGGACAACCCACTTGTGAAAGGATAGGAGACAAGGATGAGGATAATTATGAATATTCCATTGGGTCTTAGATTTCAGAACCTCACCTGCAAGGACATAAGCTTCATGGGCATCTCTCTCAGTATTATAACTGCCAAGACTTATATGTTTATTAAGATAGGTAATAGAAGATCTGTAATAATATTCTCCATTTTTCTTTCGAGCCATAAAAACTCCTGGCAACATAGAATCCTCCCCCTATAATTGGATTTATTTTTGTACTTCTCATATCTAGAGGCACGATTATTCTTAACTAGCTTGATAAAGAAAATATATCAGATAATTCTATGGTTTGCAATGATATTGCCTTTTACCTAGCATTCAAAGGCTGTAGAATAGGATTTTATTTGCCAAAATTAGTTCTATATTAGTAGAATATGAATAATTTACCTCATTATGGAATAAAATATTCATATATTCTTAATAATTTGTTAAAATTTACTTGTACATTATTACCAAAAAATTCATCTTTAAGCCTATAAATAAATGTGAGATATAACCATTATGCCCAAAATGTGGTAAGAGACTATAGGTTTATCTTACGAAAATATGGTTTTCTTATTGACACTAAAATTTTCGAGCTCTATAATGCATGTTAGCATTATCAAGAAAACCAAATAATGGAAATAACTTAAGCCTTTATTAAGTTATAAATGATATGATTTTATCATATAGAAAAGAGGATTATTATGGCATATATAAATACGTTTCTTCGAAAGAGTAGGCTACGTCAAAAGAATCATGGCATTTACATGGTTTTCGTAGCATATGCTTTGTCAATCCTTTTGCTGGTTATTGGATCAGATACTTTTTACAATAATAAGTCCAAAGCAAATGTATTGAACAAGCCTAATGAAGTAAACGAGATAAGTAATATGGAGAAAGTGGAGAACATAGTTAACCCCTATGAACTTACAGATGATAATCATAAGGTCTTTCCCATGGAAGTTACACTAGATTCAGAACAGACTAGGAGGCAGGAAACATCTGATGACACATACTGGTTGTTGGGTTTTGCTATGAATGATGAGGAATATAAGAGCATGATTACCTATATGGAGCATGCAGAGATATTCCAGGATAATGAGAAGGAAAAGACAATTACAAGTTTTTCTGCAAGTGGCACAGCCAAGACATTATCAGCAACTAATATAACCAAAGAAGAAATTGAAATGTTGGAGAGAATTGTAGAGGCTGAAGCAACCGGAGAAGATATTAAGGGAAAAATATTGGTGGCTAATGTTATCTTTAACCGAATAGAGGATGAAGAATTTCCAGACACCATAGAGGAAGTAATATTCCAGAAGGTAGGAGATGAGTATCAGTTTTCCCCCATTAGGGACAAGAGATATTGGAAGGTTAAGGTTACCAGTGAAACTAAGGATGCGGTTAGCAGAGCCTTAGGTGGTGAAGATTACTCACAGGGTGCCCTATACTTCATGTCAAGAAAGCGAGCAAGGAAAAGTAGCACAAAATGGTTTGATAATAATCTAGACTGGTTATTCAAACATGGTGGACATGAATTTTATAAATAAAATAATTACAGTACTGGAATATATTTATAAGATATGATATAATCCGCCCTAACAGGCGGATTATATCACGCTATGAGAGACTGCCTTAGGCAGTCTTAATGTTTTATATCATATTTTGAATAAAGGGGATTTAGAGATTATGAACCTAATGTATCATAGTACAAGAGAAAGTAGTATAATGGTAACAGCATCACAGGCAATTCTTCAGGGGTTATCTCCAGACGGAGGACTATTTGTACCAACAAGATTCCCCAAGCTGACTACTCCTATAGATGAACTTTCCCGTATGGATTATCGTGAGTTGGCCTATGAAGTGCTTAAATTATATTTAACAGATTACACTGAAGAAGAATTAAGAGATTGTATTAATAAGGCTTATGATGAAAAATTTGATACAGCTGACATTGCTCCTTTAAAAAAGGTAGGACAGGTATATTACCTTGAACTCTTCCATGGAGCTACCCTAGCATTTAAAGATATGGCCTTATCTATTTTGCCTCATCTTTTAACTAAAGCTGCAAAGAAGAATAATATAACAGATGAGATAGTTATTTTGACTGCTACATCAGGAGATACTGGTAAAGCGGCCCTATCAGGATTTGCTGATGTTGAAGGAACAAAGATTATAGTCTTTTATCCTAAGGATGGAGTAAGTAGGGTTCAAGAAAAGCAGATGGTAACCCAAAAAGGGGACAATACCCATGTGATAGGAATTCGCGGTAATTTTGATAATGCACAGACTGGAGTAAAGAAGATCTTTGGAGATAGAGAGTTTGAGAAGAAGATGAAAAAGGCAGGATATAGGTTTTCCTCAGCCAATTCTATTAATATCGGAAGACTTCTTCCACAGATTGTTTATTATATATATTCCTATGTAGAATTATATAGAAAAAAAGAGATACAGGAAGGAGATAAGATTAACTTTGTAGTTCCCACAGGAAACTTTGGTAATATTCTTGCTGGATATTATGCAAAGCAGATGGGGCTTCCTATAGATAAGCTTATATGTGCTTCCAATGATAATAAGGTGCTCTTCGACTTCTTCCAAACGGGAGTATATAATCGTAATCGTGAGTTTGTACTGACTATCTCACCCTCAATGGATATATTAATATCCAGTAATTTAGAAAGATTGATTTATCATATTGCAGGTAATGATACAGATAAAACCGCAGAGCTTATGGATTCTTTAATTACCAGAGGACAATATGAAATCACCCCTAATATGAGAAAGAATCTGGAGAGTTTTGTTGGAGGATATGCAACTGATGATGAGACAAAGATAACAATAAGAAAGATATATGAAGAAACAGGATATGTTATTGATACTCATACAGCAGTAGCCGCCAGTGTTTGCGAAGATTATATTAACGAAAGTAATAATAAGCTGAAGACGGTTGTAGTCTCAACTGCCAGTCCATATAAATTTGCCGAGAGTGTCCTAGATGCCATAGGTAAGAAGGATATACCTGAAGATGAATATGAACAGGCTAAGATTTTGAGAGAGATTTCAGCCGCCCCCATACCTGGTGCCATGGAAGAGATACATTTGGCCACAATTAGGCATAACACTGTGTGTGAAATTGATGAAATGGGGGCAGAAGTGGAGAAATTTTTGAAAATAATCTAATTATGACAAAGGCATGACATAAAATTGACACATACAGGGTGCATTATATAGTCATAGTCAAAGCAATGAGACAGGAACTTATGGATTAATCAATCTGGCGGATGAAGTCACATCCTATCAAAAACTGCTGAGATAGAGAAAACTATAAGTTGAATGTGAGGAGTAAGGGGTTATCCCTACAAGATTTGACTACAATATAGTCGTCCAACAAGAATCATAAGAGAAAAAAGCGAGAGGTTAAAACTGGTAATGTTACCAGAAACAGAGATAAAAAGACTTGACCTTTTTTTCCTTTGTTGTTATAATCATCTTGTTATTGGATTGATTATATTGGGGCGTTTCCTTTTCTGTATTTGCGGGGTTTGCAGACTTTGTCAATTGAGTAAAGGACGCAAGAATATAATACCAAACCATATATTTTAAGGAGGAAGCAAGAATATGAAGACTAAGTTCTTTAAGAAGTTGTCTTTAGTCCTAGCATTAGCGATGGTACTTTCAGTATTCGCTCCTGTAGCTGGAGCTTTCGCTGCTAAGGCACCTAAGCTTAACTCTACTAACAAGTATCTACATCTTGGTAGAGTTGACAAAGGACAAAACAAATTCAACTTCAACATTAACAACAAAGAAAAAGGATGGTCCTACTATTGGGAGTCATCCGACGAAAGAATTGCAACAGTTAACGAGAAAAATGGCGTAGTTACAGCTAAAAAAGCTGGTAAAGCTAAAATTTCTGTTGAGATTACTGATGCAGACGGTGAAGAGGTAGATACACTTGTAGCTACAGTAACAGTAAGAGACAACATTAAGACAGTTAAGATTTCTAATCCTGCTAAGGATCCTCTTAAAGTTGGTGAAGCATATGACTTCAACAGATCTTATGTGACTGAAGCAAACAAGACTTCTGGTTCACAGTCTGTTACCAGATGGAGAGTAGAGCCTGAAGGTGCAGAGATTGATGACAAGGGTGTATTTGTAGCTTCTAAAGCTGGTGAATATACAGTTACTGCTTATTCATTCCAGTCTAAGGCTAGATACAATGCTTGGGCTAAGGATCCTGTAGCTAATGCTGGTGAAGTATTAGATTCAGATTCCACCACAGTAGTTGTTGCTGGTTCTATGTTAGATCCTAAACAGGTATCCTTAGATACTGTTAAGGTATTATTTGACTCAGCTATGACTGATATTGAGAAGAACCTATCTATTCATCAGTTAGTTGGTGAAACAAAGGTTAAACAGCTTATTAAGAAGGTTGCTGTAGCAGATGACAAGAAA
The DNA here is from genome assembly GCA_012518935.1 of Clostridiales bacterium. Lineage (GTDB taxonomy): Bacteria > Bacillota > Clostridia > Lachnospirales > Lachnospiraceae > Mobilitalea. The sequence goes on along the minus strand of JAAYRE010000179.1, from coordinate 24,296 downwards.
TCTGCAGACGTTACTCTTTATGTACCTTTCAGCACAGGTGCAAAATATGTTGTAGATTATACTGGTTTAGATTCAGTAAGATTTGATGCTGCTACAACTAACATTGAGGACGTTGCTGCTATTGAGATTACAACTTCACAGGCTGAATTAAACACATCTACTGAAGTTAAATTCAGACTGCTTAATGCAGACAATGTTGATATTACAACTCCTTCATTAGCAGCTAGAGTATCATTAAAATCCGATAATGCTGTTGGAACATTCTTTGATGGCAAGAACATAACCATCTTCAATAAGGATACAATGGCAAAAATCACAGCTACATTCCACACTGGCAAATATGATCAGGTTGGTAATGAGATTGGTGCTAGAACTCATACTGCAGTAGTAGTAGGTGTTGATAAACCAACTACAAATATCACAGGCTTAAATGCTTGGACAATGGTTAACAATAACGATCCTAAGTTTGACGATGTTAAGCAGCAGATCGCAGTTGGTGATGGTGACTTTAGACTCTTTGTTGAGTTTAAGACATTAACTGGTTCAGATGAGAAGAAGATCAATAGTAAAGATGAATTTAGTAAGTTTGACTTTACTACTTCTGATAAGAACATCTTAATCGTTGACCAGATGGGTAACCTATATCCTGTTGCAGAAGGTGATGTAATTGTAGTAGTATCTTACGGTAATGCTGGCTCAAGAACAACTATCGGTGCTATTCCGATTCATGTTAGTGCTAAGAGATCCGTTGGTACTTACACATTAAGCAAATATAACGTTACATTAACAAACAGTGTTGGTATCTCCCAGACTGATACAGTTAAGATTAACTTAAAGGATCAGTTAGGTGCAGATTATCCTTACTCAGATATCGAGGTTAGGAAATTAACCGGTCCTACTCAGCCTGAAGGTATCTCAGAAGTAACAACTACTGGTTACCAAGGTAAGCCTGCTAACGGTGAAATTGTATTCTCCGGTGCTGGAAGAGCAGCTGGTGAGTATGCATTCCAGGTTACTGTAGAAGGCAAGGTTGCTGTTGTTAGCGTTACAGTACTAGACGGAACAGGTACAGTTTCTTATAACCAATTGTCATTAGGTGCTACATCTGTTGACGTTAAGGCTGATAAGGATAATAAGGGTAACAAGGATATCTCTATTGAGATAATTGGATATAACAACAAGGGCGTTAAGGCTACAAGTCAGGCTTTAGCTGGTGGAAACTTCAAGATTGAAGTAGAAGCTCCTTGGAATTATGATCTTGGTGGATTTGACACAACTACTAAGAAGTATGCATTAGCAAAAGGAACAAGTGGATCCGCTGTTGTTAAGGCTCCTACAGGTAACTACAAGGTTACTGCTTATGAGTTAAAAGACCATGATGGCAAGGCTGAGACTCCTGAGATTTGGGTGGCATTTGACGTACAGTACTTCACAGTAACTGATAGCCAGACCAAACCTGTACTTGCAGAAGTTAAGAATCGTCTATTTACACAGACAATTGCTCAAGGTGCAATTGTTGATAACAGTACTGATGGATTATTAATCCAGGCTGTTAAGGATTGCTTCAAGTTTACTCTAAATGGTACAGAGACAACTGCTATCCAAAGTGTTGATGCATTTGGTACAGCAGATGAATTCAGTGTTAAAGCTGTTACTATTAGAGAGACAATAGAAGGTGGAGCTTATATTGACCATAAGATCAATGTAGGATATACCATCAGCAAGTAATAATTTAACTCTAAATAATTAAAGGTGTCCCGTAAGGGGCACCTTTTTTTGAGCTCTGTGTCATAGCCGAAGAAATAAGACCTAGTAGCAATACTAGGTCTATTAATTATTAAATATTAAGTTAAAGGAGTGAAAACCTGTGAGCAACTAATATTGCCCCTGTGAGCTATAAACTATTAGATAGATTCCTTCTAAGCTCCAGTGAGCCATAAACCATTAGCTATACTTCCTTCTAAGCTCGATAAACTATTCATTACTTGCTTCCTTCTTAGCCTTGTCAGCAAGGATTTCTTCTTCGATATATGGCTTTGCTAATCTGTTAACCACAATTCCTAGACCTATCATAGCCCAGAATACTGGGGCAACAGTTATGCTTGAATCATTTGCTATGCCTAATACCATATAAGCAACTGTTGAAACTAATATTGCAACACCTACTTGGGCATAATAGCTTTTAAACCTGCATTTTATATATAATCTTACACTAGAGATAAAATACATACCATAGAATACCAAGAAAGCTATTAATGAAAGTACACCGGATTCTACCCCTATCTGAAGGTAAAGATTATGAGGCTTAGTCATTAACTGATCCCCATAGCCGTAGTTATATAAGTTAACATAGTCTTGTTGGGGGAATACTATCATATAGGTATCAGCTCCTGAGCCAAGTATTATTCTATCTTTTAATAGTGGAATGGTTCTTGACCATATATAACCACGTCCTGAGGCATATCTTTCATATCCTTCAAATAGTCCCTGGGGTGCTGTTTCTATCTTATCTAGCTTACCATATTGATTCAAGTAATAATAACTTCCGTCAGTCTGGTTGGTAAAAAACCAATTATGATTATCTATGGTTATATAGAATAGAGGCAATTCCTCAAAGTGAGCAACTCCAAGTCTAAAGTTAGGGAACCTATCATCCTGTATAAGGAACTCATGATTATCTTCAGTATAGGCTAGATTTATCTCTTGCCCCTTATGGTCTTTAACAAAGAAGGTCCCATAACCATCTTCAATGAGATATTGCAAATGTAATTCTTCAGCCTTATACTTTATTACTACTTCATCATCAGCTGTTATTATATCCTTCAGGTTTGGCTCTGACTTGGTAAATACCGTTGCCTGTTTAATGCCATTAATCAATTGATTATCATGAGCTTTGTTATACAGGACTACTACTGAAAGTAGCAATAATAGGGCAGGAATAGAAAAATAAAAATATTTTATAAGGTATTTTCCAAGTATAATTAATGAAAATATTCCAGCTACTATTAAAGCAATAAGACCTGTCTTTGATCTAGAGCCAATCAGACTGATGGATATTCCCACTGTAGCCACAAGGTAAATAGGAATCATCCATTTTCTTTTTCTTGTTAAGGCTGCCAGTATTATCAGGAAGGATACGGCCATAGCCGAATAAGTTCCTACATAGTTGGGGTTATAAAAGCTAAGATAGACTCTACCCGCTTCAAAGTTAAACTTCACATCCTGTCTGCTACTCCAATGTTCTATTGGAAGAATTGACTTTAACCCTAGATCTGTAGCATAAAAATCTTTTCCTATATACTGTGTTAATCCTAGAAGACTCATTGCCAGAATACTTACTACAAAACAATTTATAATTAATCTTAGGTCTTTTTCACTTTTAATAATCTGCAAGCAATAATATACCACTATGAAGTAACCGATTAGGGCAAATACAGATTCAAATTGCTCATGAATTCCTCTGAAGCTGAAGCTTCTGTACTTTGAGAAAATTGATGATAAGAAAGCCAGAAGGGCATATACAGCAAGTGGAATTATAATGGGGGAATAAACAATATTTCTCTTCTCTGTATAAGCACGGTATATTATAATAGTAGCCATTATAAATATAGTAATTATAAAATATACCTGCTTGTAATAAAGGAAAAAGTCGCTATAGGTATCGCTATAGGTAAACCAAGAAAATCCTGATAGATGGGTCTGATATTCCTTCAGTCTAACTATAAAGGGTAAAACTGACATAACAAATATAATCGGTAATAAAAGCCATATATTCGTTTCTTGTGTAGTAAGTGATCTTTTGCTATATTTATTTCTTGAATTACTGTTCTTATATTTTTGTTTATTACCTTGAAAGTTTGTTTTGCTAGACATCAGTAATTACTCCTTTGCACATATATAATTTATTTATCCTATATCAACAGATATTAGTCAGTAAAATTAAAATAATTATACACCAAAAAATTCATTTGAACAAGGCATCATAAATGCATCATAGAACTAGCCGTATTATGCGAATAGTAGAACAAGCCTCATAAGTGAATTGAATCATAAGAAAGCAAGTCATTATAAATGAATAAGAAGCCAGGAATCTTAAATAAGATGCCTTGACACTGTGTGGCACATATACTATAATTTGTAAATGCAAATGAGTTGCAATTAGTGAATTTTATAAAGGAGAAAAATCCATGAAGAGGAAAATGATTATACTACTTAGTTTTATGGCTATAATTATAATAACAGTATTTACCATAATATTATATACGAATAAAAACAATAAGGAATCTGAGAGGGAAGATGATGGGATAAGGATTGTGACATCATTTTATCCAGTATATGTGCTTACTAAGAATATTACTGACCAGATTCCCCATATAGAAGTAGATAGTCTGACTGATTTTAGTGCTGGTTGCCTTCATGATTATCAACTTACCACCAAGGATATGAAGCTTCTATCTAAGGCAGATATATTTATTATAAATGGTGGTGGAATAGAAGGATATCTTGAGGGTGTTTTAGATAACTATCCTGATATTACAGTGATTGATCTTAGCCCCGGTATTTCCATGTTAGAGAGTATGGAACATGTAGGGGAGGACAACCCCCATGTATGGTTGGATCCAGAGTTATATATTCTTCAAATTAAGAATGCAAAAAAAGGCATAGAGCAATATATTAAAAGTATAGAGACTGATACAGATTTAAGGGAGAATAAGGGAAGCAGGAGTATTAACTCAGATATACTTAGTAAGCTTAATTCCAATACAAATGATTATATTGAAAAGGTTGATGCCTTGGTTCAAGAAATGAACTTAATGCTTGACCTTGTTAGGGATCTTACAACTAATAATAAAGTAAGTAATAAGGTAGTAATTTTTCACGATGCATTTGCTTATCTTGCTATTAAGGCAGGCCTAGATGTGGTATATACAGTAGAGATAGATGAGGATAATCCTTTAAGTGCTGGAGAAATAGCTGAGGTTATTGATATAATCAAAGAGGAAAACATCCAATATCTTTTTGCAGAAGAACAGCATGACAGTACGATTTCAAATCGGATCCATGAGGAGACTGGAGCCAATGTATATATAATTGACTCAGCTGTTACAGGCGATGGCTCAAAGGATTCTTACTTGGATGCTATGAAAGGTAATATTGATATTTTAAGCAAGGCATTTAAATAATAGATAAAATACAAGATAAAATATAACAAAAAGGATAATTAATAACCATGAAAGTTAACAAAATTAAGAATACAAATCCAAAAGGTGAGGCTGCCTGTGGTCTTCATTGTATTAAGATAAAGGATATCAGTGTTAAGGTCGGAGAGCAGACAATCATTGATAAGGTAAATCTTCACATTCATTGTGGAAAGCTAACAGTAATTATAGGAAAAAATGGTGCAGGAAAGACAACACTGATTAAGGCTATTTTAGGGGAAGTTAAGCATAGTGGCAGTATTGAATTTATGGACTTAAAGGCTAAGGCCATGGAGAAGTTAAAAGTAGGTTATGTTCCCCAATACGTCAATATTGACAAGAATGCACCAATGAGTGTTTATGATTTATTTGCAGGATATATAAGTAATACTCCGATTTTCTTTAGAAAGAGCAAAAAACTATATGAGCAAATTAGGGAGAGTCTAAGTATATTTGATGCAGAGGACTTAATTGATAAAAGAGCATGTGATTTATCCGGTGGGGAGTTGCAAAGAGTCCTGTTATCCATAGCTGTTACACCTGTACCTAATCTCTTGTTACTGGATGAACCGGTATCAGGCATAGATAGGAATGGAAGGGAATTATTCTACAAGAATATTCAGATGCTTAAGGATAATTATGATCTGGCTATGATTGTGGTATCCCATGACTTTGAATTTGTTAGAGAATATGCTGATCACGTGATACTACTGGATAAAACCATACTAAAAGAAGGCTCCTTTCAAGAGGTTAGTAAATGCCAAGCATATATAAGGGAGTTTGGAGGAGGACAAGATGGATACTCTATATGATATTATGGAAAAGCTGCTTCCATTTTCTTGGGCCCATTATAATTTTATGAAGAATGCCCTGTTGGCAATTCTAATAATTACCCCTCTATTTGGCCTTATAGGAACCATGGTAATTAATAATAAGATGGCTTTTTTCTCTGATGCTTTGGGACATTCTGCATTTACAGGAATTGCGGTTGGAGCTATTTTTGGTATAGCTAACACTAATTTATCCATGGTATTATATGCCACATTATTTGCCTTATTGTTAAATTATATTAAAAGAAAAAGAACCCTATCTACTGATACGGTAATATCGGTGTTTTCATCATTTAGTATGGCAGTTGGACTTATGATTCTATCGAAAGGTGGTAAGTTTTCTAATTATTCAAGTCTACTGATTGGAGATATTCTCAGTGTCACACTTAAAGAAGTAGGAATGTTGTGCATTGTCCTTATTCTTACCATGATATATTGGTTTTTAAGTTTTAACAAATTAAATTCTGTGGGAGTAAACATATCCCTGGCTAGAAGCAAAAATATTAAAACTAATATTATAGAAGATTCATTTAGTGTATTGATTGCTATAATCGTAATGTTATCAATAAGATGGGTAGGGATATTGATTATTAATGCTCTACTTATAATACCAGCTGCAGCCAGCAGAAATATCTCTGCAAATATGAGGGAATATCATATATTTTCAATTATAATTTCCATGTTTTCCGGTGTTGTAGGACTTGTTCTATCCTATTATCTGGGGACTGCCACTGGTCCTACTGTAGTTATAATTGCTTCCTTGGTTTTCTTTATTACATTTTTACTTGGATCTTATAAAAGTAAATAGTACATTTTTAAAATATTAATATCCTTAGAATTTTATATAAGCTCAATTATACTATGGTAATATATACATATTTTTGTTATTATAAAATTATAGATTACATAAAACAGGTACTTGTTCTATCTATAATAAATAAAAAACTGGCTTGGAGGACTTATGGGAGAATCGAGATTTATAAAATATGCGAAAATATTAGTAAACCTTCTATTTGCTATAGGGGTAGTCCTAGTTTTACTCTTAGTAGTGCCGAAACTACTAGGTTTCTTTTTACCCTTTGTAATTGGTTGGATAGTAGCTATGATTGCGAATCCTTTAGTAAAATTTCTTGAGAAGAAAGTGAAAATCCTAAGGAAGCATAGCTCGGCTATTATAATAGTAGTTGTTATAGCTGCAATAGTTGGCTTAATATATCTGCTTATCTCGGTACTGGTTAGGGAAATCAAGCAACTAGCGGGAGATTTACCTAATATTTTGGAGTATATTGAATTACAGCTTGAGCAGCTTTCAATAAAGTTAGTGGATATTAGTCGGGACATGCCGGAATCCATTCAACAGTTCATAAACAATCTTATTGAAAATACTGATATCAATCTTACAGAATATAAACCAAAGGAAGATCTATTTTCTTTTAGTGCAGCAAGTAATATTGCTCAAAATATTGCTGAATTCTTTTTGGTTATGATACTAACAATACTTTCGGCATATTTCTTTATTGCTAGAAGAGAGGAAATTGTTGATGGTGTTAAGAAGGTGTTACCTAAGTCTGTTGTTGACGGCTGGTATTTTATCTCCAATAATTTTACAAGGGCAGTTGGAGGATACTTTAAAGCACAATTTAAGATAATGCTGATACTTGCTCTAATCATGTTTATCGGCTTCGAAGTTCTCAGAGTACCATATTCCTTTTTGCTGGCTTTGGGAATCGCATTTTTGGATTTTCTCCCTGTGTTTGGTACTGGTGCAATATTATGGCCATGGGCATTGGTTGATGTACTGACAGGAAATTATTATCAAGCTATTGGGCTTATGATTATGTATCTAGTATGTCAGATAGTTAAGCAAATACTTCAGCCTAAGATGGTGGGAGACAGTATTGGAATGAGTCCCCTTGCTACCTTGTTCTTTCTATATGTAGGATATAGATTATACGGTGTTGTTGGTATGATATTAGGTGTTCCTCTTGGGATGGTGGTTGTTAATCTCTATAGAGTAGGAATGTTTGATAGAATAATTAAAGGCTTCAAGATTATAATTCATGACTTAAATGAGTTTAGAAAGTTTTAAACATTATTTGCAAAATAATCCTAAAGTTCCATATACAAATAATCCAAAGAATGGTATTATGTAATGAAAGTTTAACATAGTAAAGCAGTAGCCAACTAAAGTTGAACGTACAAAAGATATCATGAGTTGAGGGAGAAGTATATGAAAGAAAACAGTTTAGAATTTGATTATGAAACCACTATAACGACTGAAGAGATTAGACAAATACTTGAAAAATACAGAATAGGAAAGAAGCCTTTAGCTAAATTACTGGGTTGGGGAGAGACCACAATAATTCGCTATATGGATGGTGACATACCTACTGGTGAATACTCAGACAAGCTAAAGAAGATTTTAGAGAGTCCGGAGTATTACTATGATTTGTTAATAAAGAGGAAGGACTGTCTAACAGGGGTAGCTTTTAGAAAGAGTAGGAGAGCTGCATTATTGAAAATCATGTCATCAAAGATATATGTTGTGACCTATTACATTATTAATAAGAGTGATGCAGATATATGCCCAGGCTATCTTCAATATTTACTCTATTATATCCAGGCATTTTCATTATCCTTATATGGAAGAGAGTTATTTCAAGAGGATTACATAGTAAATGCAGAACATATTCCTTTTCCAAAGTTATTTGATGATATGAGAAGATGTGGAATTCATGCTTTAGAAGGATGGGAAGGCTTCCTTGAGGAGGAAGAGCAGAAGTTAATAGATGCAGTCTTTAATGCCTTTACTTGGCATGGACCCAAGTCCTTAAGCAGATTAATGGAAGATGAGTTATCTGATTTAAAGATATCTAGGGATAGATTCAACAACAAGATAATATCAAAAGATTCTTTAAAGGCTTATTTCAAAGAAATATGTGATAATTATGAGATAAATCAGCTAGAGGATATTGGCAATTACCCTGATAGGAGTATTATCAGAATCCGAGGACTTAGTTAAAAAATATAGGGTTTCATGCACCCTGATTAGTAATACAGTTTACCATGATTCTTATATAAAAATCATGGTAAACTTTTTTTACTGTATTACTTATTTCTACGGGCCCGCATTCTTAAGGTGGGATCTAATATCTTCTTACGCATTCTAAGGTTTTTTGGAGTAACCTCTAGAAGTTCATCGGTTTCAATAAATTCTAAAGCTTGTTCCAAACTAAGGATCTTTGGTGGAGAAAGCTTTAGGGCGTCGTCTGAACCAGAAGCTCTAGTGTTAGTTAGCTGTTTACGCTTACATACATTAACCTCAATATCATCTGCCTTGGGGTTCTGACCTATAATCATGCCTGAATATACTTTAGTTCCAGGCCCTATAAATAGGACGCCCCTATCCTGTGCATTATATAGTCCATAGGTTATACTCTCCCCTGTTTCATAGGCAATTAGGCTACCAGTCTTACGGTACTGAATATCACCCTTATATGGTCCATAGCCATCAAAGACTGTATTCATTATTCCTGTACCCTTTGTATCAGTAAGAAAGTCACCACGGTATCCGATTAGTCCTCTTGAAGGTATGGAAAATTCAAGTCTTGTATTACCGTTATCGGAAGTATGCATGTTAACTATTTCGCCTTTTCTTTGACCTAACTTCTCAATTACAATACCAGTAAACTCATCAGGAACATCGATTAGTGCTCGTTCCATTGGTTCTAACTTGTTTCCTTTTTCATCTTCTTTAAATAAGACCTCTGCTTTACTAACTGAGAACTCATAACCTTCTCTTCTCATGTTTTCAATCAAGACAGAGAGATGCAATTCTCCTCTTCCTGATACCTTAAAGCTCTCAGTAGTATCTGTTTCTTCAACCCGTAGACTTACATCAGTATTTAATTCCCTAAACAATCTTTCACGCAAATGCCTAGATGTTACATATTTACCTTCAGTACCAGCAAAAGGACTATCGTTAACATTAAAATACATAGCGATTGTAGGTTCGGAAATCTTTTGAAAGGGTAAAGCTACAGGATTATCCGGTGAACAGATGGTATCTCCGATTTGAATATCAGTTATTCCCGACACTGCTACTATTGAACCGATGGTAGCTTCATTAACTTCTACTCTTTTTAATCCATCAAACTCATAGAGTTTACTGATTTTTACCCGATTTTTTTGATCAGGTTTATGGGCATTTACAATTACTACATCATCATTAACATGTATTGTTCCACTATCAACCTTGCCAATTCCTATACGTCCAACATATTCATTATAGTCAATTGTACTGATAAGAATCTGGGTGTTGCCTTCTGGTTCTCCTTCGGGAGCAGGTATATAATCAACGATTGTATCAAAGAGTTCTTTCATATCTGTTGCCTTACCTTCAGGTGATGTGGAAGCATAACCTGATTTTGCAGATGCAAATACAAAAGGACAATCTAGCTGTTTTTCATCTGCATCCAGTTCTATTAATAATTCCAGGACTTCGTCCACGACCTCTACAGGTCTGGCTTCTGGTCTATCAATTTTATTGATACAGACTATTACTGGTAGGGAGAGATCCAAGGCATTCTTTAGAACAAATTTTGTCTGTGGCATAGGTCCCTCAAAAGCATCCACAACTAGGATTACTCCGTTGACCATTTTTAGCACTCGTTCTACTTCGCCTCCAAAATCAGCATGGCCTGGCGTATCTATTATATTAATCTTAATACCATTATAGGTTACCGCAGTATTTTTAGACAAAATCGTAATACCCCGTTCCCTTTCTAAATCATTAGAATCCATAACCCGGTCTACTACATTTTGATTGGAGCGAAAAACACCGCTTTGTTTTAATAATTCGTCAACCAGGGTCGTCTTACCATGGTCAACATGAGCGATTATGGCGATATTCCTGATATCATCTCGCTTCATGGTTATTACCTTCTTTCTATTAAGAGCATGCCACTAAAGCTTGGCAGCTAAATCTATCAGTTAGCATTGTGCATTATAGCAACCTTAACATTGTAGCAGAGGCTTTTATAAAAAGCAACTTTTGATTCAGGAAAATGTCATAATTTTTTACAATACTTTTGTATAAAATAACAAAAATTGGTTAATATTAAATTATATGTAAAATTTTACTTCTAAAACTTAGATTATCGCATATATATAATCATAGGTGAATGAAGGCTGTTACTATATAAACAGATAAATTTACCCCACATTTTAGAGTTTGGTGGCGTAATATGATACGTCGCGAAAGAAGGGAGAGGTACGATATGACGGATAAAGTATTTGATAACAATCAAGTAAGTATTGCAGGAGAGATAGCTACAGAATTTACATTTAGTCATGATGTGTTTGGAGAAGGGTTTTATATTATTGAGGTGATCGTAAGTCGTCTAAGTAATTCTTACGATATAATACCTGTTATGGTTTCAGAAAGACTAATTGATGTAAAGCAGGACTGCAGAGGAAAGTTTGTTGAGGTTTTTGGACAATTCAGATCTTATAATCGACATGAAGAGAACAAGAATAAACTAGTCTTATCTGTATTTGCCAGGGATATTAAGATTGTAGACGAGATTTCGGAAGACGTTAAACCTAATTTTATCTTCTTAGACGGATATGTATGTAAGCCTCCAATATATCGAAAAACCCCACTAGGACGTGAAATTTCAGATATTTTATTGGCAGTAAACAGACCTTATGGAAAATCAGACTATATACCATGTATAAGTTGGGGAAGAAATGCAAGGTTTGCAGAAAGCTTTGAGGTTGGAGGACATGTTCAGATTTGGGGAAGAATTCAAAGTAGGGAGTATCAGAAGAAAATCAGTGAGACAGAATTCGAAAAGCGTATTGCCTATGAAGTTTCAGTCAGCAAACTTGAATATCTAGAAGATTATTAAAATATATTAATATAAATTGACTGTTGTAGGATAGAGTCTTGTACCATTGTGCAACAGTCTATTTATTTTGAAGACTTTACTTGACATCAAACTACTCAAGTGTTAATATAGCCTTACGAATAATGTGAAATATTGCTTATGGTAGAGGCGCAATGTTCAATAGTACACTGTGGATATTTCAGGGATAGAAGATACAGTGGAAAGGGAATGTTGCCGAAGTGGTAATAATCCTGAGTTATTATTGCTGGGCATATGGTGAATAACTATATGACTGTCATCACTTACATGATGGAGAGCTGCCTAAAGAAATACATACTAATAGTATTATTAGGTATAAAATTCTTTAGTGTCGACTCCATAGTCGGCATTTTTTTATATAATAGGAAAATGCGTCCTATTATATAAAAAATGTTCCGCAAGGATGCACACTCACGCACATGGTATTTTGCCAGCAAAGCTGGCAGCACTCGGCGCTAGAGTTTCGCAAGGTAAATTTTTCTTATATAACTCTTATATAAAAATGACATATCATATAACAAGCGCAATATTTTGAAAGAATTGATTGTTACTATAAAGTAGATTATTTTTGGAGGTGTCATATATGACTTTATTTACAGGTGCAGGTGTTGCAATAGTTACACCATTTAAAGAGAACCAAGAGGTGGACTATGAAAAATTAGGTGAGCTGATAGAGTTTCAGATTTCCAATGGTACAGATAGTATAATTATATGTGGTACAACGGGAGAAGCATCTACCCTTACTCATGAAGAGCATTTGGAATGTATCAAATATACAGTTGAGAAGGTTAATAAAAGAGTTCCTGTAATTGCAGGCACAGGTTCAAATTGTACAGAGACAGCTATCTATCTTTCAAAAGAAGCAGAGAGCTATGGTGCTGATGGTCTGCTTGTGGTTACACCCTATTATAACAAGGCAACACAAAAAGGCCTAATTGCACATTTTAAAGCCATTGCAAACAGCGTATCAATTCCTATTATATTGTACAATGTCCCTGGTAGAACAGGCTGTAACATGCTTCCTGGAACTGTTGCTAGCTTGGTTAAAAATGTGGATAATATCATAGGAATTAAGGAAGCCAGTGGAAATGTTGCACAGGTGGCAGAGATTATACAGCTTACAGATGGAAATATAGATGTGTATTCCGGATGTGACGAGATAATCGTCCCTGTCTTATCAGTAGGGGGAAAGGGAGTTATTTCAGTTCTTTCAAATATTGCCCCAAGACAAACCCATGATATGGTGGCAAAATATCTCCAGGGTGATGTTATAGGAAGCCGTGAGCTTCAGCTAAAATATCTACCTTTGATAAATGCACTCTTTTGTGAAGTGAATCCTATTCCAGTAAAGACAGCACTAAATCTTATGGGCTTTAACGTAGGATCCTTTAGGATGCCTTTAACTGATATGGAAGCTGCCAATGTGGAGAGATTAAGACGTGAATTAAATAACTGTAATATCGAAACAATAGATTAGGTATTGTATAGATTGCTATAATTTTATGATTTGTATTTACTTAGGATTATAGTAAGCCTATGATTGGAGGAAGCATATGATAAGTATCATTTTACGAGGTTGTAATGGTAAAATGGGAAGAGTTATTACTCAGATGTTGGAAGAAGATAATACAGCTGTTATTGCTGCAGGAATCGATATAAGTAGAAGTAGCAACAATGAGTATCCTGTATATTATAACTTTTCTCAGTGTAATGTTGTGGCAGATGTAATTATAGATTTCTCAGCTCCTGTTAATGTTAAGGAAATGATTGATTTTGCTATAGCAAGGGGTATCGGTATTGTACTGTGTACCACAGGATTCTCTAAGGAGGATCAGCTTCTTATAGAGGAAGCATCAAAGGTAATTCCCATACTTCAATCTGCTAATATGTCTATGGGAGTAAATCTATTACTTAAGCTAATAAAGGAAGCCACAAAGGTCTTGGTTGACTCAGGCTTCGATATAGAGATTGTAGAAAAACATCATAATAAAAAGGTTGATGCACCAAGTGGAACTGCTCTTGCACTGGCTGATGCCATAAACAGTGTGTTAAATAACCAATATGAATATGTGTATGATCGTACTGATATACGGGCACCGAGGGTAAAAAATGAAATTGGTATATCATCTGTACGGGGTGGGTCTATTGTCGGTGAACATGAGATTATATATGCTGGTATTGACGAAGTTATTGAGATAAAGCATACAGCCTATTCTAAAGCAATATTTGCAAAAGGTGCTATACAAGCAGCAAAATATCTTCCAGGCAAGCCAGCAGGCAGATATACAATGAATGATGTTATAGGTTAATATAAGTATATTATGATTTTTGGGCTGTATAAAAATATTTATAACATATTTTTGACAGCCTTTTTATTATTTAATAACAAAAAGTAGGTTTTAAGGTTTTTACATGTTATAATACATATAAAAATGTAAGAGAAAAATATATTTGTTCACAAATTTTTCGTATTATTAGTGTATTATAATTCTAGTTAAAGAAACCACAAGGAGGAGACGGTTTTGATTGAGGTAAAAAATCTTGTTAAGCGTTATGGAAATCATATCGCTGTAGATCAATTATCCTTTACAGTGGATAAGGGTCAAATTCTAGGATTTCTTGGACCAAATGGTGCAGGAAAATCCACTACCATGAATATCATTACAGGGTATATATCTGCAACAGAGGGGACTGTAAAGGTTAATGGTATTGATGTGTTTGAGGAGCCGGAGGAAGTAAAGAAGATGATAGGATATCTGCCGGAGTTCCCGCCCTTATATCCTGAACTTACAGTATTAGAATATTTGAATTTTGTAGCTGAGTTAAAGAAGGTAAAGCAGTCAGAAAGAAAAAAAATGGTGAAAGACATTATGGAAATCACCAAGATTACAGATATGAAAGAACGACTAATTAAACATTTATCAAAGGGTTATAAGCAGAGAGTTGGTCTTGCACAGGCTATTATGGGTTATCCTGATGTTATTATATTGGACGAGCCCACTGTTGGTCTTGATCCCAAGCAGATTACACAAATCAGAGACCTTATACGTGAACTTAGTAAGAACCATACTGTCATATTAAGTTCCCATATTATGCAGGAGGTTAGTGCGGTCTGTGATAGTGTTATGATTATTAACAAAGGTAAATTGATATTACAAGACAAACCAGAAAATCTCAGTAGCCATTTTAACAAATCAGGAAGTCTGAAACTGGTAGTCCGCGGTGATAGAAAGGCCGTTCTAAAGGCACTTAATGACATCGAGAAAATTAAAAAATTAGAAGAAACAGAGTCCTTGGAGCAAGGTACAATTAGCTTCACCATATATAGTAATGAAAGTGATGATGCAAGAGAAGATATCTTCTATGCCATGAGTAGAATAAACACTCCAATCTTAGAGATGCAATCCATCCGTATGAGTCTTGAGGATATATTCTTAAAGGTTACTCAGGATGGGACATCACTGATGGATGAAGAGGAGGGAATATAGATGTTAGCCATATTTAAGAAAGAGTTACGTTCATACTTTACATCTATGATTGGGTATGTGTTTATATCATTGTTTTTAGCCATCATAGGTATTTTCTTTATCTTTAACAATCTCTTATCTAGACAAGGTAACTTTGAATATACAATTACTAATGTTAGCTTTATATTTGTACTGTTGGTACCTTTGCTAACCATGAGAATTATGGCAGAAGAAAACAAACAAAAGACAGACCAGCTTTTGCTTACTTCTCCGGTAACAGCAGGGGAAATAGTTATGGGTAAGTTTTTATCGGTATTTGCTATTTTACTTACGGTAATTGCCCTTATTAGCACCTATCCCTTAATCATGAACTTATACGGTGAGGTGCCCTTTGCATCTTCCTATGGAAGTATCATAGGGTTTATACTATTAGGTGGTTCCTATATTGCCCTTGGAATATTTTTATCGTCTTTAACCGATAGTCAAGTTGTGGCAGCAATTATAACTTTTATAGTATTTTTCATTACATTATTTATGGAAAATATCGCAGGTAGTATATCTACAAATCATAGCACTGCCTTTGTGTTTTTTTCGGTTATAGTTGTTATTTTATGCTTGATTCTATGGAACATGGTTCGTAACCTTATGTTAACGATTGGTATAGGAATTATAGCTGAAGGAATTATTACAGCTATTTATTTATACAATCCCACCCTTTACGATGGTGCTATAGTTAAGGTGTTTTCTTGGTTGTCTGCTACATCTAGATTTGATAATTTTTATATGGGTATCTTTGATTTAGCAGATATTATTTTTTACTTAAGCATTATCTTTGTATTTTTGTTCCTGTCAACCCAGGTTATTAAGAAAAAGAGATGGAGCTAAAGAGAGGAGGGGCGAAAATGAGTGATTTAAATAACAAGAAAAATGAAGGACTTTTCAGTAAAATCAAGGATTCTTTTACAGGCAGGAAGTTTAAAAGTGGAGTTTATGTATCCATAGTGTCCGCCATAGTGATAATGGTAGTTGTTCTTGTGAATCTGATTATTACTGAATTTGATTTAAAGATTGATTTAAGTAAGCAAAAGTTTTTTACTCTGACTGATGAGACTAAGGAATATATCAGTAAGTTGGAGGATGAAGTCACTATATATTATCTGGCTGAAACTGGGGATGACCTGGTTTTTTGGAAGATAGCAGAGAAGTTTGATAGCCTATCTGATAAAATCACCTTAGAACGGAAGGACCCGGTTCAGTATCCGAATTTTACTAAAGAATATGTGGATGATGAAATTTCATTGAATAGCTTTTTAGTGGTAAATAATAATACAAAACAAGCAAGATATGTTAATAACAGTGACATGATTGTAAATGAATTCAACCGAACCAATTATCAGTTTTATCCCGTAGGTGTAGATGTGGAAGGTAAGTTGATATCAGCTATTCAATATGTGACCAATCCAGACCTTCCTGTAATATACTATACCAGTGGCCATGAGGAAAACCAGGTTGGATCAGTTTTCAAAGATATTATGGATAGAATGAATATTACCATTGAGCCAATTCAAACTCTGAAGGAAAGCGAAATTCCTGATGATTGTGATATTCTCTTAATCAATGCACCAAAAAGAGATTTTACAGATGAAGAGATGGATATAATAAAGCAGTATATGTCAGAAGGCGGTAATGCATTAATTACAGTAGACCATGAGGCACAAAAATTGAATAATCTTAATTCCTTAATAAATTACTATGGTTTACAACTTGAGAGGGGAATTGTTATAGAAGGGGATTCTGATCATTATATTCCTATGTATCCCCGTTATATTGTGCCAACATTATTAAGACATGATATTACTGCTGGTTTGTTTAATAGTGATAATCTAGTGATTATTCCCCAAGCCACAGGACTTACCCTTAAGGATAATGTAAGGAGTTCATTGTCAATTGTGCCACTTATGGAGACATCTGATAAGGCTTACTCTAAGGTTAATATTAGTGCAGATACCCTATTAAAAGAAGATGGGGACATTGATGGACCATTTTACTTGGGCCTTGTATCTAGCGACACATATCAAGGAGTCACCTCTAACCTGATAATATATTCATCAGGAGTGATGTTTGATGATACTATGCTTGGGCAAGCAGGTAATTATTATCTATTAGTTACTTCCATAGGAAATCTTGTTGGTGAAATGGAGACAATATCAGTTAGACCAAGATATTTTAGCTCTGATTCATTAAATATTACGCAGAAATCTGTAATGTTTTGGGGTGCTCTGACGGTCATTGTAATTCCTGTTATTATAATGGCAGTAGGTATTGTTATCAATGTTAGGAGGAGGAAGCGTTAATGGCAAAGAGAAAGAAGAAAAACCAGCTTACATTAATTTCTTTGCTACTAGCATTAGTCCTATTAACAGGGTTTTATGTATGGTTTTCTAATAAGGATAAGTTTGGTGTAGGTAATAAGGCAGATGAGGACAAGGATCTTACAGGTGAAGATAGTTCCCTAATATTAGCCGATATTGATTTAGATTTAGTTGATACCATACGTTTTATTAATGAAGATTCAGAAGTGACCTTGGTTCTTGAGGAGGATTTGTGGAAGTCAAAGGCAGATAAGGACCGTCCCATAAATCAGAACGTTGTTAGTAATATGTTAAGTCTAATTGATGAAGTAAAGGCTGAGCGTTTGGTCAATGAAAGTCCTGAAGATATAGAGCAATACGGTCTGACAAAACCTGATCTATATATTGAAGTCATGCAATCAGACAAGAAGTTAATTGGTATAAGTCTTGGTTACCAAGTAGCCAGTTCACAGGGCTATTATGCTAAGATTGAAGGAAATGATGGGGTATATGTTTTACCCAACACCTATAAAACCTATTTTGCCTATAGTGAAAGGGAAATGACTGATATAGGAGATGGACTGGCCATAGAATCCAGTAGCATATATCATGTTCAAGTGTTGCAGCAAGATGGAGAGGATTTTGAGCTTATTTATGATCCGGATTCAACCTATCATAAGCATTTATCTGAAATGTTTTCTTGGCTTATTCTAAAGCCCTATGATGAAATTTATGCAGCTGACAACGCAAAAGTAACTGAATTTTTGCCTAATTACGACAGCTTTAATTTTATTTCCTGCATAGAGTATCAGGCTAAGGAGTTTGACAAGTATGGTTTGGATGAACCTAAGGCTTCTATATTGATAGAATACTATCAAGAGGTTATAAAGCCCCTAGATGAGCCTACTACAGACCCTGATACCGGTGAAGAGGTAACTGAGGAAATTATTACTGTTGAGAGAAGTTATATGATTTATGTAGGTGATCAGGATGAGCAGGGAGATTATTATGTAAGAAAAGAGGGTAGTCAGGCAGTCTATACTATGAAAGCCAAGGACATTGATAAAATGCTTAATGTTGATGCTTTTAGTATATTTAACCCCTTTGTAAATCTTCATAATATATTAACTGTGGATAGAATTGATATCGAAATTAATGGTAATCCCTACTCTATGGTTATTGATAGAGAAACAATTATCAATGATGATGGGGAAGAGGAGGTTGTTGAGGAGTATTATTACAATGGTAATCCCGCTGATATAGAAGCCTTTAAGGATGTATACCAGATAATGATTTCAGCAAAATATGATACCCAACTTAAGGAAGAGGTGTCTACCGAAGGCTTGGAACCGGTTCTTACCATGTCGTATAAGATTAATACAGGAGAGACCTATACAAGCAGATATTTTCCCTATGACGATAGTTTATATATTATTGATAATGGAATTAATAACAGTGGTAGGTTTGCATCCGACAAGAGAATTATTGATGGAATCATTGAAGCAATAATAGAATTTAAAAGGACAGATGAATAAGATAATAAGTTATGATGCTGTCTAGTTATATAAGAGGAGGCTAAGGGTAACCCTCGTGTACCCTAGGCCTCTTCTTTAGGCTCTATTCAAATCTTATATTTTTGAGATGAGTCACAACTTGTACGAATATTCATCGCATTGACATAATATATTAGCATATGGGATAATTAAGAGGTAGCAACCGTTACAATGCTAAGCTGTGTATGGGGTAATGCTCGGAGAAGGAGATGCTATGAATACTAAAAAAAAGTTAATTATAATAGGTGTTTGTTTAATTATTGTTCTATTAGTACTAATGGCTAATGTTATAAGACGTATTAAATCAGGGGAGGAGAAGATAGAGGATACTCCCATAAAAGAAAATATTATATCAAGGGCTGAAGCCTATCGTCTTTTAAGTTACCTTGAATATGATAAGAGTAGTAGACAAACCTTACCTAAAGGCATAGTCTATGCTAGTCAGAGTATGTCAGGTTGGTATGATGAATATGTAAATGCTGTATGGGCCATGGGACTTATAGAAGGTAATATTAATGAATCTCCACAGGAAGGCTTAACATTAGGACAATGCAAGGCTTTAATAGATAGGCTTATTACAAAGAAGCCACAGCTACAAGGAGTGTATCCCACTCTTTCTTTTGATTTTCTTAATGCTGATGAAGAGATGTTGATCCCACAATTTCTAGAGCTTTATAAGGCCCTTCTTGATTTGGTTCCAAATGAAGAGCAATTACTAGAAAATGAGATTATATTTGTACTGGATATAGATATGACAGCAGGAAAAAACCGAGTTATAACAGACAAGGGTAAGTATTATTATGATAATGCTAGGGATTATGGGAAGTTCTTTGATTCTTCTGTAGATAGGTCTTACGAAAGATTAACTGGTGGTGAGCTACTTGATCGCTTTAATAACAAGGCAATAGATGTTATGACCTGTAACCAGGAGATAGTATATATTAACAAAATCCATGATGAAAAATTTCTTATACAAAATGTATGGATAAAGAAGGGCAAGAACCTTGAGGTTGAAACATTTATAAATGGTGTCAATAAGAATTTTTCTACCAGGTACAAACTATCTCAGGATATAGAAAAGGTAGTCGGTGATATTTCCATTGAGAATGAAAAAATAGTTGCTATCAGTGTGAAACCTGATTTGATTCATGGAAAGGTGTTACTTACGGCAGAGGATTTCATAGAAATTGAAGGATATGGTAGAGTACCTCTTGATGAAAACTATAAGATTTATAAGCTATACGGTGAGCTGTCTATGGAGCAGACCAACAGTATATTGGTTGGTTACGAGACCACAGACTTTGTGGTGTCGGGAGGGAAAATCAGTGCAGCTTTAATTATAGAAAGTATAAAAGCTGAAAACATCAGGGTTCTTCTTCGCACTACAGGGTTTTCAGGATTTTATCATAGTAATGTAGAGTTTACTGCTACATCTGATTATACCATAAGAGTTGGTGACAGCGAGACTAAATATAGTGCAGGAGAGACCATAAGTTTAAAACCCAAAGATAAGATGTTATCCTCTGGCAGGGTAATAATTGAACCCAGCTCAGACAGTGGGAAGATAAAGTTATTGTCTATTGAGCGCCAGGATGGAAATCCAAAATACAGAGGTCGTATAGAGATTGTTGAGGATGATAAGGGGCTACTTATTGTCAATGAGCTTCCTCTAGAAGAATACCTATATGCGGTTATTCCCAGTGAGATGCCGACTTATTATGGTATTGAACCCCTTAAGGTTCAGGCTATTTGTGCCAGAAGTTATTCATATAAACATCTAATGGCAAACAGTCTTAGTGCATATGGGGCTCATGTAGATGACAGTGTCTCCTATCAAGTTTATAACAACATTGAAGAGAATGAGGATTCCATCTATGCAGTTAAGGACACCTACGGCAAGGTGGTTGAGTATGATAATGCTGTAATTACAGCCTACTATTTCTCCACATCTTGCGGACATACAACAGGAGTAGAGCATGTATGGGCCAATGGATCTGAGATACCTTATCTTAGAGGCAGACTCCTTAATATTGAAGAAGATAATCAAGGAGTTATATCAGATACAAGTAGCCATTCGATATATAGTGATTTGACCAAGGAAGATAACTTCAGAAGATTTATACTTGATGATGATTATAGTACCTATGATAGTGGTTTTAATTGGTATAGATGGAATGTTACCATAGATGCAGAGGATATCAAGAAAACCATAGATGAGAAGATATCTCAAAGATACAAGGCAAATCCTGATCTAATAAAGACCTTAGTAAAGGGCGAGGATCCTTTTGATGAGGGGGCTGACTTTAAGAGTATCCCCATAAATACAGTGGGAGATATTGTGGATATAGCTGTAAAAACTAGAGGGACTGGTGGAATTATTTATGAAATTATTATTCAAGGAACAAAAGCCACAGTTTTGATTCAAACAGAATACAATATAAGGGCAATTCTATCACCGGCTCGTGATACCATATACCGTTTGGATGGTCAAGGAGTCGATGGTATCAATTTACTACCCAGTGCCTTTTTCTTCATTGATCAAAACAAGGAAGAGGGAAAACTAAAAAGTGTATCCATAGTCGGTGGTGGTTACGGTCACGGTGTGGGAATGAGCCAGAATGGAGTAAAGTCCTTATCAGATGCAGGTAAAAACTATGAGGAGATAATTAAATATTTTTATAGAGGAACAGAGATAGGTTTCATATATGAATAGACCTAGGGTATATGAGATAATTATTTTATCTATAATTATAAGGCATAGAATATTTATTCAGAACTAGTGCTGGAGGGTTTGTTATAAAGCCTATTAATCTTATCCCGGGATGCTTGGTCTTGAAGTAGGATATTGACCTCAGCACCGATAAATAGTATATACATGCAAAAATACATCCAAAGCATGAATAATACGATAGTCGTTAGGCTTCCATACATTGAAGAAAAATTAGAGTAATTATCAATATAAAAGGAGAAGGCATAGGAAAAGCCCATCCATCCAGCCGCACAAACTATGGCCCCTGGAAGTTCATCCTTAATCTTGGTCTTTCGGTTTGGTACGGCAACATAAACAAGTAAAAAGAATACCATTAGGGTAATCAAGCCTACGATTGTTCGAAAACTGATGACTACTAGGGCCAAATCATGAAGTACAGGGAACTTCTGTGTTATCCAAAAATATAGTTTATTACCAAAAACAAATAACACCATAGTTACAATTAACATAATGGCAAAGACTAGAGTATACAAGGTGGATGTAATTCTAAGAAAAATGGATTTCCTAGTTTCTTGTATTCTATATACAGAGTTTAAGCCTTTCATAATAGCAAGGAATCCTTTACCTGCAGACCATAGGGCTGTGATAACAGTAACAGAAATTAGTGTACCTGAATTGGAATTATCATATACCTGAGTTATAACACTTACTATTAGTGAGCTAAAGGCATTAGGAAAAAACTGCCGAAATGCTTCAAGCACTGTGCTTTCTTCTAGGCTAAAATATGGTACCAAACTTAATAGAAACATAACAAAAGGAAAAAAGGAGATGATTATAAAAAAGGCGGCTTGAGCTGAGAAAGCTGTCACATAGTCATCTCTTATTTTCTTAAAAAACATGTTTATTAATTTTATAGTTGGCTTAATCATAGTTACCTCATTTTCAATAATGAAAGGTGTTTCATTATATTATATGTTAGCTGTAAATATACTATTAATTAATATATTACCTTAGGTCTAATGTATCCCAGTATTGATTGTTTATTGTAATTTCATAATCATTCAATAATTCATTATAATAGATCCTAAATCTATCTTTCTTTTGATTTAGAATAGTATTTTCTATGTGTTTTTCAAGGCGATAGGAAGAGTTATTGTCCAGCATATGGATTATGTAATGGCCAAATTCAGTGGTGACTATAGGACTATATTCACCGTTTTCTAGAGAGATTGCGGCCTTCTTATATTCTTCTTCTGCTGTATTATCATCTAGTATAAAATCCCGTTCATAATAGGTAAGGCCATCAATTTCATTAAGGACCTTATTAAAATCAGCACCCTTATGTATAAGTTCTTGGGTATTAAGAATTTTAGTATAAGCTTCATCGAGTTTTTCATCAGTCATAGAAGCTAGGCTTTGGTAACCTACAATAACAGTAGGTACATAGAGACATTCTGTTTTATATTCCCTATACAGGTTCGGTTCTATATTACTTCGTATAGCTGATTCATTTACCTTAAAGCTATCTAATAAGGTGTTATAGTATTTGTCTCCTAGAAGTTGTTTTTGGAATCTTTTAATTAGAATTTCATAATCTAGACCGCTGTCCTCTAGCTGCTTCTTTGTCATGGAGTTAATAAGTTCATCAGCATTGGTTGCTACCATACTTTCATCTTCATCAGTTAATGAAAACCCTGCATCTATAGCCTGATCATATAGAATCTCATAAAGTATAACCCTGGTCATAATTGTGTCCTTAGCAAGATTCTCCATCTTATTGCCTTCAAATTCATAATCCCAATAATCTACTCCTAGAATATCTTTGTAGCTATCATTCCATGTGTTTCTTTCTAGTTTGACTTGATAGATATCATAAAGAAAATCTTCCAGAGTAAGGGTTGATTTGTTTATGGATACAATAACTTCAGTTTTACTGCATGAGGTCATAAGATGAGATAGACCTAAAAATAATAGAGTTAATATAAAAAGATTCATAGGCTTTCTTCTCATGCTATTTCCTCCTATACTCACAAATTCACGTCTCTTGTTAAATCTTGTTAGTTAATTTTATTGTAAACCATTTAGTATTATAGTCAAGTGTTTAGTATATGATAAATTTTCTACTCATTCTACTCTTAGCGTAAAGTTACATTCGGTAAATGGATAAATAAGATTTTAGGCCTTTTAGACATAACAAGAGAGCACCTATTTGTGGTATGATTGAATCATCACAAAAACAATCTAACAAAGGAAGGTG
>JAAYRE010000178.1 GCA_012518935.1 Clostridiales bacterium | reverse complement strand
GTCCTTCTGTAACTATTTTCTTTGCTTCTTCAAAGGGAACATCCATCTTGATATCCTGAATTAGAGGGGTATATAAATCATACATATGAAGCTCATCTACCCCCAGTAACTTCTTTCTTAAAGAAACGTAACGATGCATAAGTCCCATATTGTCATGAACTGCTTTAATAAGGTTGGTATAAACATCTACTGGTACATTACTGTTATCCAGAGCTTTTTCTAAGTTTGAGCCATATTTTCTAGCCTTTGTGAAGAATAATTCCTGCTTTAAGTTAGAGCTAAATGTTGCCGCCAAGGTATTCTTAAACCCTTCATAGGTGGAATACATGCCTTTAAATGCATCATGCCTTACTCTTCTATCTGTACTTTCTAATAACTGAATAAACCTACCGTGGGTGATTCTTACTTTATCTCCATTTTCATCATCTATTTCTGGAAACTTTAAATCCGCATTATCGAATTTGGAATATATATTATCAGGAGATGCTGCCATCTCACCGGCATCTGCCAAAAGCTCCTCCACCTCTTCTGAAAGGATATGAGGTTTACGACGGAGTATATCCTTTAGATAAAAATCGTAAGTTTTTAATCCCTCTTCCTCCTTCATGAACTGTGCAAGCAGTGCCTCAGGTATGGATAAAATCTCTGGAGTCGCAAAGGAAAAAGCAGAATCCAACTGCACCAAAAGGACTCCTGCCTTATCAGAAAGATCTTGATAAACAGAATTGCCTGTATCCTCATGATACTTCTGATTAGCATATACATATACCCTTTCAAGCATCATTTGTAACTCATCAGATAGTTTTAGAAAATCCAATAAGGATTTTGCTGACTCAGATAATTTGCCTTTATACTCTGAAACCTTTGGCAACATCTTACTTAGCTTGTCATACTCTTCTTTCCACAATTCATCTGATACATACAGATCCTCAATTGCCCATGTATATTTTTTATCAACCTCACTGCGTTTTGGTAAGCTTTTGTTTGATGACATATCAATGTCTCCTTTCATTTTGTAATTATCTTTCAAATAATTGAATAATCCTGTTTCATTTTCAATAGATTATACTAACATCCCTGTAAACAGGAGATTGCCATGAAATCAATGTATATATATAAAAATAAAATATATAAAGGAATAATATTATTCTTCTTTATTCTAATGTTTTTATTCCCTTATGCATCATATAAGGGTGCCAGTTCCGGATTAATGCTATGGTTTTTAAATATATTGCCGACCCTGCTTCCCTTTATTATAATCTCTAATCTAATAATCAGGCTAAATATTGCCAGTAAAATCAGTCGTTTAATTTATCCTATAATCGGTAAACTCTTTAGGGTAAGTCAAAATGGCTGTTACCCAATTTTAGTTGGATTTTTATCAGGTCTTCCTATGGGAGCAAAGGTTGTTGCAGATTTAAAGACAGAAAATGGCATAACTGAAAAAGAAGCTGAATTCCTTCTTAGTATGTGTAATAATGCCAGTCCCATATTTATAATGACTTATATTGCAACTAATCAATTAAAAATGCCCTCTGTTAGGCTTCCCCTATTCATTATTATCTATAGTTCATCCATAATAAGTGCAAATATATATCGTACATATGAAAGAAACCGTGATAAAAGATTAAATATTAGCAAGTACCCTCTAGCTGATGAAACTGTTAAGGCCCAAAGTAGCTACCAGTCCAAAAAATTCACCTTTTCTATACTGGATGATTCCATAATGAATGGATTCGAGGTTATAACCAGAATTGGTGGATATATTATTTTATTTTCAATACTTGCTGAAATTATTAATGCGATCGGTCCCAGTGTAAGCTTATATAAAGCCTGTGCCATGGGATTTCTTGAGATTACCACTGGTATTGACCAAATATGCAAAATAAGAATCGACAGTAATATAAAAATAGTCTTGATTTCCATAGTTACTGCTTTTGGAGGACTATCTGGCTTGGCACAAACCAAAAGTGTACTAGGAGAGTCAAGACTATCAATACGTTCCTATTTTTCTGTCAAGCTACTAAGTACCTGTGTGGCTATGTTACTTTCCATATTATATGTATTGTTTTTTAGAATATAATATCTATTCTATATCATTGATAAAAGTATTTTCATCAAAATTAAATTCATCATCATCCCCGTAATTCTCCTGGGAGTTTAATTCAGGAGAATTCTCCTTAGGGTATAATTGTTCCATTAATTCTTGTTTGTTATGTCTAACTATCTCCAAATTACTCTGTAATGTATTAAGAAAACTATCGTATTTTACGGATGAAGCTTCATATGTACTGGCTACCACCTTCTCCAATTCACTTAAGATTTCATTGGAATATATCAGGGAACTGGTTCTAATTTGGTCAGCTTCCTCTTGGGCTTGTCTCCGAAGTCTATCTGCTTCCTGGGATGCCTGCATGATCATTTCATTAGCCTCATAATAGGCTTGTTGCATAATTTCATGCTCATTTAATAGCTCCTTAGCATTTTCTCTAGCTTGAATTAGTATCTGTTCGGATTTGCTTTCTGCGTCTGCAATTATTGCATCTCTATTGGCGATTATTTTTTGGTAGCGCTTGATCTCATCAGGTGTTCTTAACCTCAGCTCATCTAAAAGATCATATAATTCATCCTTTGGTACAATAACCTTAGTGCTTGAAAGCGGCTGCATCCTACAGCTTTCAACAAACTCATATATATCCTCTATTAGTTGCTCGATCTTGCTTACTCCCATGTCAAACACTCCTTATCGCTTTATATTTATCATAAACAGATTGCACAATACATTCTGGAACAAATTGTTTGATATCCCCGCCAAAGCTGGCTATTTCTCTTACTGTACTTGAACTCAAATATGAATATTCTAATCTGGTTGTGAAAAATATTGTGTCAATATTCTCTTCTAATTTGTGATTGGTCTGTGCTAACTGTAATTCATAGTCAAAATCCGTAACTGCCCTAAGACCTCTTACTATAAAGGATGCCTTTTTTTCTTTAGCAAAATCTACTGATAATCCGTTAAATGCCTGGGCTTTTACATTACTGTCTAACTTGTGTTCCCTTAGAACTCTTTCTACTAATTCCACTCTCTCATCTTCAGTAAATAGAGTTTTTTTAGAATTATTTTTAAGTACACCGATTACCAACTGGTCTACTAACTTTGATGCTCTAATTATTATGTCAAGATGCCCCAGCGTAATTGGATCAAAGCTGCCGGGATATATACCTATCTTCATATTATTCTCCATTCCCATTATCAATCAAACCATTTCTATAAATACATGTTTACAGGACTTATATTCCTTAGTTCTAAATATTTTAAATTTTGTATCATTAAGGTATTCAAAATCAGTATCTATAGAAGCTTCTACAATAATAACCGTATCACAATATATAATATTAGAATATTGCAGTTTTAATAATATATCTCGTTCCATATAACTGTTATATGGTGGATCCATATAAACAAAATCAAATACCTTGCCTTGTATCTCTAATGTACGAATAGCTTCCTCGGCACTCATAGAATAAACTTCTGCCTGAGAATCTAATTTTGTATAATTAATGTTTGATTTTATACAGTCCAAAGCCGCCTTGTCATTATCTACAAAAGCAGCAAATTTAGCACCTCTTGACAAGGCTTCTATACCAATTGCACCGCTACCTGAGAATAGATCAAGAAAATCCGAATCAGCCAAATAAGGACTTATAATATTAAACAAAGTTTCCTTAATCTTATCTGTAGTTGGCCTAGTGTCATATCCCTGTGGCGTCTTAAGTTGTAGCCTTTTTGCTTTTCCTG
>JAAYRE010000177.1 GCA_012518935.1 Clostridiales bacterium | reverse complement strand
TATGTTAGAAAATTGCAGTTTTAATAATATTTCTTTTTCCAAATCACTGTTATAAGGAGGATCCATAAAAACAAAATCAAAAACCTTACCTTGTATCTCTAATGTACGAATAGCTTCTTCGGCACTCATAGAATAAACCGCTGCCTGAGAATCTAATTTAGTATGATAAATGTTTGATTTGATACAGTCTAAAGCAGCCTTGTCATTATCAACAAAGGCAGCAAATTTAGCCCCTCTTGACAAGGCCTCAATACCTATAGCACCGCTACCTGAGAACAAATCAAGAAAATCCGAATCTGCCAAATATGGATTTATAATATTAAACAGGGTTTCCTTAATCTTATCAGTAGTTGGTCTAGTATCATATCCCTGTGGTGCCTTAAGTTGTAGTCTTTTAGCTTTTCCTGCTATTACTCTCATAATCCATCTCCATACTATACGAACAATAGCTATTATAATTATTTTATAATATTATGTACATTTGTCAACTTGTTTTAAAATAAGTTTACTAAAAGAGAAATTTTCAATAATAGTATAAAGCGGTTACTAGTATTGTAACCGCTTTATTTATAATTTCAAATAAAGAATTTTTTTAATTAGACTCTGATTACTGCTGCTGTTGTCCAGCCATTCTTCTTTCTTCATTCTCGATCATTTTTTTAACCATGTAACCTCCAACAGAACCATTCTGTCTGGAAGTCAAGTCTCCGTTGTAACCCTTTTTTAAAGGAACACCTAATTCATTAGCAACTTCAAACTTAAACTTCTCTAATGCTTCCCTGGCTTCAGGTACTTCTGCTCTGTTTCTTGCCATTATAAACTCCTCCATTTTTTATCCTTTTTAAATTAGAGCGGATAATCTTTGTTGTTGTTTATGTTACACTTTTAGTATGTGAACAAATCACAGAAATACACTAGAACTTTATGGTTACATAATTCCAAATTTTATTGATTTTATTTATTTTTATTTAATTTGACCATCTGAATTATCTTCATTACGATCATTCAAATCCACATAGTGTCTATGCTTAGACACACTCTTATATGCTGGACGTATAATTTTACCTGCATTATTCAATTCCTCAAGCCGATGAGCTATCCAACCTGATATTCTTGCTACAGCAAATATAGGGGTATATAGTTCCATCGGAAGACCCAACATACGATATACAAAACCGCTGTAAAAATCTACATTGGCACTAACACCTTTATATATTTTTCTTTCTTTAGCGATTATCTCAGGAGCTAATCTTTCAACCATTTCGTAGAGTGCAAATTCTTCCTGCTTACCCTTTTCTTCAGATAGTTGTTTAACAAATTTCTTTAATGCATTAGCTCTTGGGTCTGAGATAGAGTAAACCGCATGACCCATACCATATATTAAACCAGATTTGTCAAAAGCTTTTTTGTTTAGCAAATTAGAAAGATATCCTGAAACTTCTTCTTCATTTGTCCAATCCTTAACATTCTTCTTCATGTCATCAAACATCTGCATTACTTTAATGTTTGCACCACCATGTTTTGGTCCCTTTAGAGAACCTAATGATGCTGCTATTGCAGAATATGTGTCTGTTCCTGAAGATGTCACTACATGGGTTGTAAATGTAGAGTTATTTCCACCGCCATGTTCTGCATGAAGAACCAAGGCGATATCTAATATTTTTGCCTCCAATTCTGTGTATTTTTTATTGGAACGAAGCATGTATAATATGTTCTCAGCAGTTGAAAGCCCTTCCTTTGGAGGATGTATTACCAGGCTTTTACCATAAAAATAATGACGGTATGCCTGATATCCATATACAGTTAATAGTGGGAACAAGGCAATAAGTTGTAATCCTTGGCGAAGTACATTTTCAATAGATATATTATCAGCTTGTTCATCATAGGAATACAAGGTAAGCACACTTCTAGCCAAGGTATTCATCATGTCCTTACTTGGAGCCTTCATGATAACATCTCTTACAAAGCTACTTGGAAGAGAACGATAAAATTCTAAAAGTTTATTAAAATCATTAAGCTTATCTATAGTGGGTAGTTCATCAAACAGTAAAAGATAAGTAACTTCTTCAAAGCCAAATCTGTCATCCTTTATAAAGCCATCTATAATCTCTTCAACATCAATTCCCCGATAATAAAGCTTTCCTTCACAAGGTACATATTCATTATCAACAATTGAATAGGAATGTACTTCACAAATCTCAGTAAGTCCTGTAAGTACACCTCTACCGCTTATATCACGTAAACCCCTTTTAACTTCATATTTTTGATATAACTCGGGATCAATTACACAATTTTTCTTAACTTTATCTGCCAGATCCATGATTTCTGGAGTTATTTCAGAATATTTATTCATATAGTGTCCCCTTTCTTTTTTAAATTAGTTTTAAATAATCTGGAAAATATAACAGGCAGATGTCATATAGGCAACTGTCTGTTAGTGTGAATATCCATATGATATAACAAATTTATATTAAATAATACTAGTACGAATAGACAAAAGAATATCAAATAAAAATATGACTAAAATAAGCATATCAATACTTCTAATTAATTTATCAGAAACATTACTTACAACAGACATAACTGCCGGATGAAAATATTTGACAAATAAAGCTCCACATATTCCAAAAAGTAAAGATGCTCCTATACAGACACGACCGTTAATATTCATAAACATATGGGAATAGTCCCACCATCTTTTGTCAAAGACCTTTTCCATCCAAAGGGAAGTTATGTATTCCATGACTGTTGTTATCAATCCACATCTAACAACTAGAACGGGTATTTTATCTTGTGTCCTGTCACTATTAATCATTATCATAATCAATAAACTAAGTCCATATATAGGACATATTGGTCCAAATAGAAATCCTCTTTTAGTCAGAACACCTAAATCTATGAAACAGTATACTGTTTCAAATAACCATCCTATCGCACTATATATTATAAAATATTTGAATAAGGTAGATATCTCCACCTGCCTAATCCTAGCAATTGACGCTTTTATCATTTGTATAGCTCCCCACCATTACATTAATACATTAATATAATAAACTTTAAGCTAATAAATGTCAAATGTTAATCTTAATAATATAAGTTTTATATCCAAATTCCTCTGTATCATGATTCTCAAATACGACTTCCCCTAAGCCTCTTAGTAAATCGTGATTGACCATCTCGTATTTTTCTTCTTCCAAAGCTCCAACATAAATATAGGAAACATCATATCTTTTAATTAACATTCTAACCAATTTTTCATCCTCAGATGTATATATTTCTTCAATATCCCTAGACCTTCTGTTCAGTTCTGAAAGCACCATATCATTTGTCTTATTTGTCTCGGATTTCCACAGATTCTCATGGGTATACCATCCAAGAACCGTCGGAAGGCCTGTGATAACTGATACTCTTTGATAATCAGTATAGCTATAACCATTGGCTTCTAATACAACCGGTGTTCCAGATACATTGTCATTTAGCCACTTTATGGCAAGATAGTCATCCTTAAAATCTTTTTGTACAAATGCTGTAGCATCAAGTCCTTCATATCTTTCTTTATTAGTTATATCACCATACCATGATTTCACTGCAGTTACGGAGTAAGGAAGGGTAAGGCTAAATACACATAAAGATATGGTTGCTACAATCCTTTGCCATTTACCTCGCCCATATCTTAATAATCTAATAAAGATATATCCAAAGCAAATTCCAAACATAATAAAGGCCTGGTATGTTAATTTGAACATGGTGTTAGCTCTCTTATAATCTCCTGAATATATATCTTCCACATATACAACTTCCGGTATTAAAACCAGACCTATCGCACACAGACCAATAGTAACTACAAACAAATCGCTTTCTAACATAGTCTCCATATAGGTCTTGATTGTTTTTCCAGGTCGAAACCTTCTAGATTTATTCTTCTTTTGATTACCAATACCACTTGCCACATTCTTTTTATTAGCATTATCAAGGATTGTTATAACAAAGAAAACTAATACAGTAAGTATAGGAAGTCCCCATAAAACCATA
>JAAYRE010000015.1 GCA_012518935.1 Clostridiales bacterium | reverse complement strand
TGTTGTATACTTTTAATCATAAGAGAACATCTCCTTCGTGTTGGGTTTTTTGTCGCAATTAAATTTTAACACAAATTTGGTGTTCTCTTTTTTATATTTTATTTTCCTACAAAAACTTTACGCTAACAACTAATGTATTAGGAGGGTATAACAAGTTGATAAAATGAGAATTACTAACAAAAAGCAATCATATTATACTATAGAAGATAAAATTCAATACACGAAAGTTAATAATAAGAAGGGAGGTTTATCATGGAGTTCTTATCAAGATATGTCGTATTGGTAGTATTAGCAATCTGCTTATGCCTAGGATATATTATAAAACACAGTATCACGGCTATACCTAATAAATACATACCCCTAATTATGGGGATTGTAGGTACACTATTAAACTTATGGATTAACGGATGGAGCTTTACACCTGAGGTATTATTGGGTGGTCTTGCCAGTGGACTAGCGTCAACTGGTACCCATGAACTTGTTAGAAACTTATTTCCAAGAAATAATACAAGTGGCCAACTAGTTAATGCTACTTCTAAAGATAAGAACAAAAGGTGATAAATTATAATGAAGAACCAAGATGATTATAAAGAGATAAGCAGAAAAGAGATAAGAAATAAAGATATTATAAGGAGAACCATTGTAAAGAAAACAGTAAAACAGAGCTGGTCATGGAATTGTTTATAAATAGCCAAACTTATAACAATTATTCCATGAACAGCTCTGTTTACTTAAGCTTCGGTATTTTCATTAATCAATGATAAATCCTTGATCATAGCAACTGTAGGAGTTACATATACAGAGATTTCACCATCTTCTACAAATTCAGGATTTTTCAAAAGACTATCTGCCACATTAGCTCTAATGTTAGCCGAGGTTATAAAGCAAATGATTTCTTTTTCTGGAAGCAATTCAATATTAATGATAGGAATGACGGTTTCTTCTTCTCCAGTACCTCTACCATGAAATATTGTAGCTCCAGTAGCACCTGATTCTCTGGCAATCCTTACGACATTCTCAGCATAACCTCTGTTAACAACAACAAAGATACAATCATGATTAATATCGTCAATCTCTGCCTGTTCTTTTGTTTCCTCTATTATACTTAGATCTGCATCTTTAATCTTATGAGGATGTTTAGCCTTTCTATGCTGGAATATGGTTCCCACAATAATAAGAGAGAATACAGGAGCCATTGCAACCATAGCTATAACACCAAATCCATCCACAAGAACATTAGCTGTCTCTATCTTATCAGCAGCACCTTGAGCAAAAGCAAGGACAAATGTAGCTGTCATAGGACCTGAAGCCACTCCTCCTGCATCATAAGCAATTCCTACAAAGATGGGGTCTGATTTAAATGAAAGTAAAACTGCTATAGCAAACCCAGGTAACAAGAAAAACCATAGCTTAACTTCAGGAATGACTATCCTAACCATGGAAAGAGAAATGGCAAGCCCAACAGCTAAAGATAAAGTCATACGAATTAATTTAACTGGAATATGACCGCCAGTAACATCTTCGATTTGCTCACCAAGAACATGTACAGCGGGTTCAACTAAGACAACAATAAGCCCTAACAAGAAGCCGATTCCGACAAGAAGCCATTTGCTCATCTTGGCTATCTCCATTCCCAATATACGACCCATATCCATAAAGCCAGAATTTACAGCGGTTAGGAATATTGTAAGCCCTACTAAGGTAAAGATAAGTCCTTTAACTATTCCTTTAAGTTTAGCTTTATCTAGTTTGAATTTTTTAAAATTAAATATAAAAAACAATAAACTTAATGGAAAAAGGGCTAATATTGATTCGAGGAATATACTAGGAAGTATATCTAGAATAGGACCTATTATTCCTTCGGCGGCTTTATATACATCAGCTTCTCCTTGTATGTTTTTCTGCCCAGATATGATGGATATGAGCATAACTGCCAAAATTGGCCCAGCACTCATGATTCCAACAAGTCCAAAGGAGTTTTCTTCAGCACTTTTACCACCCTTTACCTTAGATAATCCATAGGACAAAGCTAGAACGAAAGGAGTTGTAAGAGCTCCAGTAGTTGCACCCGATGAATCAAATGCTATAGCAAGGAATTCTTCAGATACAAGTAATGCAAGTACAAAGATTAGGCCATATGTAATAGCCATAAATGCATTAAGGGGTTTGTCTCGTAATAACCTAAAGACTCCCAATGAAATCATTAAGCCTACTCCGAATGAAACCATATATACTATGAGGGTGGCAGCTAAGGAACCACCAGAGGCATCATCTATCTGCTGACCTAGGATTAGTAAGTCAGGCTCGGCAACAGTTACTAAAAAGCCTAAAAGGAAACTAAGTATAGCAATCTTAATAGGAGACCTAGAGGTAGCAATCTCTTCTGACATGTGTTCTCCGATTGGGTTCATGGCTAAATCAATGCCCCATAAGAAAATAGTTAGTCCTATTAAAAGTAAGATGCTTCCTACAAAGAATCGAATTAAAACATCAGTTTCAACATCAATTAAAGTAAAGCAGATAAGTAGCACTAAAATTACAACAGGTATGAGGGTTTTGGCAACCTCTTTTGCTTTATCAATCAATAAATTCATTGTGCACCTCCTCCCTTATGCTCTTCAGATCTCTCTTCAAAGAGGCCACTGGTTCTGCCTACAGGAAGAGTAAAAATAATACCCTGTCCCAGCTTGTTAAGCTCTAAGTCTGAGTATATCTTTTCCCTGATAGAAGGGGCCTGATCTTTTGGTGAGATAATAAGTACTGTTTCCTTTTGTGGTTCAATAAGTAGGGGATAATAAAAATCAGTTGGTACTCCGGCACCACGCCCATGGATTAAAGTTCCCCCTCTGGCACCAGCAGCTCTTGCTGCATTCATACAATCCTGACTTTTTCCCTTATCAACAATGGTAAAAATACAACAGTAGGAAAAGTTATCATTATTCAAGGATATATCTTTAGTTTCTGCAGCGTCCAAGGTCCAATTCATAAAGGGCACAGAAAAGGCAATTCCTCTATTTCTTTTGGAAAAATTAAAAGTCTCACTAATGGTTTCGTGGAGTTTGGCATCCAGCTCATCAGATGCTGATATCATAAGAATTTCCTTATGAGTTTCAGTTACACCCACAGCATCTAATAACTTAGATGTAACAGTGCCTTCTCCAAGGAGAATAGTTCCTCCCTTAGCACCACATTCTTTTGCCTTACGCAAAATAGCGTTTGCCTTACCTCTATTTACTATAGTAAAAAATAATGTATGTATCGCAATCACTCCCTGTCTATTTTTTTATAAATAATTTTAAAATGTTTATATTCAAATTCTCAGATATGTCTATAATAGAAATTGTTCCTATTATCAACCAGATAATTATATCATATAAAATCAGCCATCTCAATAATTTAATTCGCAAAGCCCTTTTTATCTAAAATCATATTATGCCAACTAGGCGGAATGTATGTTCGAAGATGCTTGATGAGTATTGTGTACATGTGTTATAATTCTACCATGAAGTAATACAGCTGAGCCAGTTAATATTTTGCCTTTATGTTGGATTAGTTATTCGTGAAAGGATAAGTTATTGAAGGTTTCAAGTGGAGGAAGGATATGAAATTTATACATATAGCCGATGTTCACCTTGGTGCAGTTCCTGATTCTAATATGCCCTGGGCAGGGGAAAGGCAAAAGGAGATATGGGAAAGCTTTAAGAATATAATAAATATCTGTAATGAAGAAAAAGTTGACCTTCTTTTAATTGCAGGAGATTTGTTTCATAAGCAGCCTTTAGTTCGTGAATTAAAGGAAGTTGACTATTATTTTTCTACCCTTAACACTGCACAGGTGGTGATTATAGCTGGAAACCATGATTATATGGGACCACGGTCTAATTACCTGGGATTTCAATGGACTGAGAATGTTCATATGTTCTATGGGAATACTGTGGAGCACCTGGTCCTAGATAAGATTAATACCACTGTATACGGATTTTCTTATCATACCAGGGATATAACAGAGTCTATCTATGATGATTTAAAACCCCTTGATACTCAAGGGAGACATATACTTCTTGCCCATGGTGGCGATGAGAAGAGTGTTCCCATTAATCGCAGAAAATTGATGAATTCGGGATTTGATTATATTGCCCTGGGGCATATTCATAAACCTGAGATATTCGGTGGCATGATGGCTTATTCAGGTTCCTTAGAACCCCTAGATAAGAATGAAGTAGGAGCTCGAGGATATATTATAGGAGAAATTGATAAGGATAGAGAGTTTAATAAGGATAGAGAAGGCGGCAATGATAGGGAGATTATTAAGAACAGAGAAGAAGATATAGGTAGAGAGATTAATAAGGACAGAGATAGCAAGGTCAAGATAAGATTTGTACCCTGTTCTCTTAGGGAATATAAGAGATTAATTATTACTATAGATCAGGAAACTACCCATGGGGCATTAGAAGATATTATAAAAGATAAGATTGATAAAAATGGGAAAGAACATATTTATATGATTCGTATAGAGGGATTTCGGGATGAGGATATAGGCTTTGATAAGGAAGCCATATTTTCCTTGGGGAATATCCTTGAGGTGATAGACGATTCCCATCCTGATTATGATTTTGATAATCTATATAAGGAAAACTCAGATAATATGATTGGTATGTTTATTAAGAGAATTAGAGAAAGCGACAATCAGAATGAAGTGACTAAGAAGGCACTATATTATGGAATAGAGGCACTGCTGGAGAGTAGGGATAAAAATGCTTATAAGAAGGCTTAAGGTGGATTACTTTGGTAAATTTTATGACAAAGAGATAGAACTTTTACCAGGCATTAATTTATTATACGGTGAAAATGAAGCGGGTAAATCTACAATACATACCTTTATAAGGGGAATGTTATTTGGAATAGAGCGTCTGAGGGGTAGAGGTGCAGGCTCTAAAGAAGACGTATATACCCGCTTCTTACCTTGGGATTATCCTGGTGCTTACGGTGGTCAGATGGATATTTTCTTAGATAACAAGACATATCGCCTACAAAGAAGCTTTCATACCAATGATAAAAGCTTTACCATAATGGATTTAGATACTGGTAGAGAAGTCAAGCTGAAGGAAGGACATATCAGTGAGCTGATACCAGGGCTTTCAGAATCCACATTTCGTAATACCATAAGTATAGAGCAGTTAAGGGCAGAGACTGATGCAGAGCTTGCAAGGCAGGTAGCTAATTATATTACTAACCTGTCCATAGCTAAGACGAAAGAAGTGGATGTAGAAAAGGCAGTTGCAACCTTAACTGATAGAAGAAAGGCCTTAGAATCCATACCCTATGACACTAAACTTAAGAATTTGCTTCAGGAGATAGAAGAAGGGGAAGAAAAGGAGAGAAAGATTGATTCTCTTACTGCCAAATTAAAAGCCCTAGAGATCAAGGAGAAAAAATTAAAAGAAGAAAGAGATGCCTTTAAGAATTCTAGCTCAAATAATTTAATTAAAAGACAAGAAGAATTAATGGATGAATTACCGGCAATTCTTGAAAGATTTCGAACCTATCAGGGGATTACTGAGCAAGATAGGCAGCTGAAGAATCAGATAGAGGAAGTAGAGAATAAGATAATAAGTCTGGAGCATGAGTATAAGAGTCATAGGGCCAATATTAAACATGCCCAAGAAGGGGGCAGTGTTAATAAGAACCTTGCTAATAATGAAAATGGGTCTTATGGAGTTAATAAGGAAGTAGACAAGGGATTATATAATAAGAGAAAGGGCTTATTATTAGGTCTAATATATATAGGTATTACTGTATTAATTGCTATAGTAGGTGGCAAGGTGACAGAAAGCCTTCTACTGGGGACAGGCCTTTTTATATTCATGCTAATAATCGGAGGGGTTCTCCTATATATTTCAGATAAGAAGAAGCGTGAAGCTGTATATTCTATGGAGGTAGAGGAGCGGGAGAAATATATTAAAATCAGTGTGTCTTTGGATAATAATAAAGAGCTCTTGGGTCAGTTAAGAGATAGAAGAGCACAGCTAGAAGATAGCTTGGATGAGCTTCATGATACCATTATGATATACATGAATAATTTTATATACGAAGAAGAACTTACTCTTGAAGCAATGGATAGACTTAAAGTTGCTATCAGTAAGAAGAAGGATAAAATAGCCAAGGATAAGGAAGAGTTGGATTTACAGATAGACTACCTTCGCCGTGACATTGATAAGATTAGATGGGAGCTGTCTAACCTAGAGGATAATGAAATAGAGCTTATAAAGAACAGGGACAATTATGCCGGTATTAAGCAGAAGAAGGATGAAAATGATATTGAGATAAAGGCAATCAACCTTGCCTTAAATACCATAAAGGACTTGTCTATTACAATTCATGATGGCTTTG
Organism: Clostridiales bacterium; assembly: GCA_012518935.1. GTDB lineage: Bacteria > Bacillota > Clostridia > Lachnospirales > Lachnospiraceae > Mobilitalea. The sequence goes on along the minus strand of JAAYRE010000015.1, from coordinate 13,204 downwards.
GAAGGGAGTTAAATCAGGCTGTTTCTGATATTATTAGTGAAGTTACTAATGGTAGGTATCAGGACCTTAAGGTTGATGAGAAGCTGGGCATCAAGCTGGAATGGAAGGACAAATATATTATACCTGATAATCTCAGTGCAGGAACAAGCCAGCAGGTATATCTCTCCCTAAGGCTGGCTCTTGCAGATCTACTTCTAGGTAAGGATAAGATGCCTATTATACTTGATGATAGCTTTGCCCTATATGATGACAAAAGGGTAAAGGCAGCATTTTTGCAGATGGCAGATTATAGCCAAGTGATAATATTTTCTTGCCAGATGAGGGAAATGAAAATCTTAGAGGAGCTGGGAATTTCCTTTAACTTGGTTAAATTATAGAAAGAATATTGTTGTAAAAAACCTTAGTTGGATATTGTTTTACTTGAAAAAGTATAAGTTATAGGAAGAAGTCGTAGGAAGATTACTATGGATAAAAAGAAAAAGGACAGATTAAGAAAAGATAAAAAAGGGCTAGGATCGGTTATCAAGCTGATTCTAAAGATTTTTGTCTTTCTTTTTTTGTTGCTTGTTATTATAGGGATTTTTTATTTTTATAAGACCTATGGCAAAACCATAATTAAGCTACAGCAAGAAGCAAAGGAAATTGCAAGATCATCTACAGAGGAGACATTTAAATCATCACAGACTGGACTGGTCTATGATATTAACGGAGAACTGATATCCACATTAAAAGGGGTCAAGGACGTATATTATATTGAATATAAGGATATTCCCATTACCATTCTTAATGCGATTTTGGTGACAGAGGATAAGAAGTTCTTTCTTCATGACGGGGTGGATTATCTAGCCAATGTTAGGGCTGCCATAGCCCTATTAAAGAATAAGGGTGAAATTACTCAAGGAGCCAGTACCGTCACACAGCAATTATCAAGAAATGTCTTCCTAACCCATGATGTTACATATGAGAGAAAGATTAAGGAGATATTCATAGCACAAGAGCTGGAGAAGATATATTCCAAAGATAAGATAATGGAGTTTTATATCAATAATATATATTACGCCAATGGCTATTATGGAATATTAGCTGCAGCCAATGGTTATTTTGGTAAAGGGGTAAATCAGCTAACACTATCTGAGAGTGCATTCTTATGTGCAATTCCCAATAACCCCAGTAAGTATGACCCTATCACAAGTATGGATAATACCCTAGAAAGAAGGGATAGGATTCTTAAGCAAATGTATGATGATGGGAAGATTAATCTTATAGATTATAGACAGGCTCTGGATGAGAAGATTGTATTAAATCATGAGAAAGCAGGTAAAAAAGACTATGTTGAAACCTTCGTATATCATAGTGCCATAAGGGCTCTAATGAAGAAGGAAGGTTTCGAATTTCGCAACCAATTTATAGATGATGAGGATAAGAGAAAGTACCAAGACTCATATGATAAGCTCTACTATGGCTATCAAAAAAAGCTCTACAATGGGGGCTATAGGATATATACTTCAATTGATTTAAATAAACAAGGGCAGCTTCAAGGCTCCGTAGATGAGATACTTAATAAGTTCACAGATAAAAACCAAGAGGGTATCTATAAGCTTCAAGGGGCAGCGGTATGTATTGATAATGACACGGGTAAAGTGGTTGCAATTATTGGGGGTAGAAGCCAAGATTACCAAGGATATACCCTGAACCGAGGCTATCAAAGCTATAGACAACCGGGCAGTGCTATCAAACCCTTGATAGTGTATACCCCGTCATTTGAGAGGGGATATACACCAGATAGTATAGTAGTAGATGAACCTATAGAGGATGGACCAAAAAATTCTGGTGGGACTTACTCAGGGGAAATGAAGCTTCAAAGAGCCATTGAGGTGTCTAAGAATACCATTGCATGGAAGCTATATGGGGAGCTAACTCCTCAGGTGGGAATATCCTATCTTCTTAATATGAATTTTGCTAAGATTGTGGATAATGACTATTATCCTGCTGCATCCTTAGGGGGACTGACTATAGGGGTAAGTCCTTTGGAGATGGCGGCTGCCTATGCTACACTTGCAAATGATGGCTATTATAGGGAGCCTACTTGCATTATTAAGATTACAGATGCAGAGGGAAATGAATTGGTAGAAGATAATACAGTGCCCCGTCAGATATATCAGGCTAAGGCTGCAAGAATAGTTACAGAGGCCTTATGCGGGGTTATAAAAAATGGTACCGCTAAGGGGCTAGGACTTAATAATACCATCAGTGCCGGTAAGACTGGAACTACAGACGAGAGAAGGGATGGATGGTTTGTAGGATATACCCCATACTATACCACCAGTGTATGGGTTGGTTGTGATATACCAGAGACTATAGATGATTTGAAAGGGTCTTCATATCCCGGTGCCATATGGCAAAAATATATGAATGAAATCCATACACCAGAGATGGATAAGTCATTTGAAACATATGAAAGTTACCAATAAGGGTTCTTACAAAAAATTAGGGGTACGCAAGTTCTAGTTCTACTTGTGTGCCCCTAATAATTTATATCAAGTTATTTCTTCTTAACTTGGTTGTATTTATCTAAAATATTATTAATTCTCTCAACAGGATTTAATAAACGACTAATACTATTGTTATGGTTAATTGTATCTATTATTAAAGCGATGTATTTGCTCATGTCAACATTAATATAGTATGGTTTGGTTAGTAGCTCAGGAGTCTGATATATTAGGTTGGTAGTTAGAAGTCTGTAGAAGATACCCTTCTCAAAGGCTTCATCGAATTTTGCGAGGCCTCCAGTAAATAGGCCAAAGCTGCTTACTAAGAAGATACGGTTGGCCTTTCTTCTCTTTAATTCAGTAGCAACATCAAGCATGCTTTCTCCGGAGGATATCATATCATCTACTATTAGGATGTCTTTTCCTTCAATATTGGAGCCTAAGAATTCATGTGCAACTATAGGATTACGTCCATTAACTATCTTGGTGTAGTCACGTCTCTTATAAAACATACCCATATCAAGGCCAAGAACATTGGCAAAATATACAGCCCTTCCCATTCCTCCCTCATCAGGACTGATAACCATCATATGATCAGAATCCATCTTAATACCAGGAACATTCTTTAAGATGGCTTTAATGAATTGATAGGTAGGTTGAACTGTTTCAAGACTCTTAAGGGGTATTGCATTTTGAACTCTTGGATCGTGGGCATCAAAGGTGATAATACTATCTACGCCCATATTGGTAAGCTCCTGTAATGCTAAGGCACAGTCTAGAGATTCTCTTGAGTTGCGTCTATGTTGACGACCTTCATAAAGATAGGGCATAATGACGGTAATCCTTCTTGCCTTACCACCAGCTGCTGCAATAATACGTTTTAAATCTTGATAATGATCATCAGGAGACATATGATTAGTATGTCCACAGACAGTATAGGTTAAGCTGTAATTAGTAACATCCACCAGCAGATATAGGTCATAACCGCGAACGGTTTCCTTAATATGTCCCTTTGCCTCTCCAGTACCGAATCTGGGGCAGCAGGCATTAATTAAGTATTTGTCTCTCAGATAACCGTTGAATGCAATGGTTTCCTTGTGCTCACTTTCTCTGGCATTACGCCAAGATACAAGATAGTCATTTACCTTATTGCCAAGTGTATGGCTGCTTTCAAGAGCGATAATACCTAGTGGCCCTATAGGAATTGTTTCAACGATTTTTCTGTGGTTTGGCATATTCTTGTCCCTCCGTATAAATATATGTTGTTGGTTTTATCATAAAGTTATATCATTATAGATATTTTATGTCAAGTAGCTTAATAGTCTTTCTTATTGTAGTATTCCACTAACTGCCTTATATAAACGTATATCTTCACCAATAATTTGTCTAATACTATAATTACTGATGATTCTTGAATAGATTCGTTCACTATAATTGGTATTCAGGTTATCCAAGGACAAATTAGTCGATATTAAGGTAGATTTCTGTCTAAGTAATCGTTCATTAATAATTAGATAAAGTTGTGAGGTTGTAAATGAGTTGCTAAGCTCAGTTCCTAAGTCGTCAATAATGAGCAAATCACAATCTAGAATGTAGTCGAATTGCTTTGAGGCGGCTAAGGTGTTGTCAACCTCCTTTCCAAACTTATATTTTTCAAGGATGTCAAATAACCTAAAGGCAGTTAAGTAAATTACTATATAACCTCTATCCAAGAGCTCCTTTGCGATGCAATTAGCTAAGAAGGTTTTTCCTACTCCGGTATTACCGAGAAATAGAAGGTTTTCATGGTTATTATTAAAATGCCGTATGAAGCTTTTACATCCAGCTACAATTTTTTGCATATTAGATAGGGGAGATAATCCAGTGGTTTCATCGATATAATCATCGGAATAGTATTTAAATGAAAATGTAGAGAAATTCTCTCGCTCCAGTATGGATCTTATATTAGAGCCTGAATATATTAAATCTGCAATAGCTTGCTTGAAACAATTACATTTTTCATTATTGATAAAGCCCGTATCTTTGCATTTGCTACAATGATATCTCATGGAAATATAATCTTTATCGTAGCCATGGTCCACAAGTAATTGCTTTTTTTTATCCTCCAGTATGGAGGACTTTTCTTTTAATTCATCAAGAGCCTTAGTATTACCAAATAGAGCCTGTCTCCCGGACTGGGCAGATAAGGAGATGATCTCATCATCCAATTCTTGTAGCATAGGTATGGCTTCATAGGCTTCTTTAATACGATCATCCAGTTCATGCTTATTCTTAAACCTACGTTCCTCATACTGGCGTAAGATTTGGTTGTACTGATCATTCTTCAAAGGCATAACTATTCTCCTTATATTTTCTTCTTATAATTGGTCTTATAGTCCTTTATTAATAAGTTTCTTTTCAATATCAGCATAATCCTTAGCTGTATAAGTTCGTTGAGGAAATTGATTGAATCTATTAGAGCTTTGTTTTGCAATAGGGGTAACCTTGCTTTTGCTCTTACCTTTGGAAAACTCCTCATCAAGTTTTGCTATATCGGCTTGATTCTTAACACCTTTTTTAAACCAGGTTTCTAGAATCTTATCAGCATACTTAAAATCTGGCTTTTGTGTCCTAAGTAAAGTTCTGTTACAGGCCTCAGTAATAATATCATCTGTGAATGAGAATACTTCAACCCATTTTGTTATGTACTGGCGCTCAATCTGGCCCGGTGCTCTATTTAAACCAAAGGCTTTGTTAACATTATTAAAATGTTCATTATATATAACAGTAGCCTCTCTTGCCTTTTCCTCAGTATCTATACCTTCCTGAGCCCAAGTTAGAGCCACCGCTTCTATATAAGAGGGATTCTTCTTATTCCTAGAGACACAGTATTCATATAGATACATGATTAGCTCAGAAGAAAAATGCAATTCCTCATATAGGTAAAGAATCAGTTGGATATCCATAGGCTTTAAGGGCCTATCAAGATAGATTTCAACAATATGCATAGCATATTTGATCTCATCATTGTTTGTAAGCTCTGTAATCTTTTCTGTAGAATATTTCTGCCTGGTGGCAGGCTTATCTACGGTATGTATGCTAACGGCGATTTCATTAATTGCCGAATCAGAATCCTTAGATATAGAATTAGTAGAATTATCAATTATATTTGATGTATCTAAGTCGGTATCCTTCTCCCATAAGGTAATCAAATGTATGGTTGTGATTTCATTAGCTTCGTTTTTTACTATTTTGATTAGCTTTTGTTTCTCCCAGTAATTTAGGGCACGGATGATATCTTTTTCAGTATTATCCAAGTGGTCAGCTATTGAAGAAATCGAAAGATCACAGTCATTGGTGCTAAAGCAACGTAAGAGATATAGATATACCTTCACATAGGCTCCATTAGCAGAAGGCATATAAAGATCAATAAAGGCATTTGGGACAATAGTTACGTCTGAAATACCTTTAGCACATAATGATATTTTATTCAATTCCACCCATCCCCTTTCTTGAAGTCCTTTTAGTTCTCATCGTGCACATTATAACACAGATTTTTTAGGAATGAAATAGCTTGTTAGAGGGGTTTTTATAGGGATTTTCTTCTGTTGATGATGTTGATAATGTGGATAGATGGCAGCTCACAATATGTAATATTATGTAAAATAAGGTTGAAACATATGAAAGAAGTGACATATTTATTGAGAGAATCTATAATTGTAGAAAAGAATAAGGAAAAAAGAATATCCACAGCACTGGTTAACATAAAATGTTGATAATGCTGTGGATAATGTGGATAATTATTGGCCTAACAGAGATTCGCCCACTTTTACAATATCTCCGGCTCCCATAGTTATCAACAAATCATCGTGAATACAATTTTCTAGTAAAAAGTTCTCAATTTCATCGAAACTAGGAAAATAATAAACCTCTTTTCCAAGATTTACCAGTTCCCTTTGTAAATCCTTTGATGATATATCACCGGGATCCTTTTCTCTGGATGCATATATATCTGCTAGTACTATCTTATCAGCTATAGATAGAGCCTTGGCAAAGTCTTTCAGGTGCCGTTTGGTTCTGCTATAGGTGTGAGGTTGGAAGACACACCATAAAGTATGATTGGTATAATCCTTAGAAGCAGTAAGAGTTGCAGTAATCTCCGTAGGGTGATGGGCATAATCATCTACTATCTTTACTCCTCCAACGGAACCTTTATACTGAAAACGACGATCAGCTCCCTTAAAATTAATCAATGAATTCTTAATGGACTCAATGGGAATCTGTTCATATAAGCTGATGCCGATGGCAGGTAAAGCATTGGATATATTATGAATCCCTATGACATTTAGATTAATGTTATCAATAAACTTCCCTTTATAATAAAGGTCAAAGCTGTGGCCACTCATATTATAATTCTTAATATTGTCAGCAACTAAATCAAAGGATAGATTATTGATGCCATATGCAGGGTCAGCAATACCGTAGGTAATTACTTCACATTCCAAGTCCCTTGTTATCTCTTCATAATTTGTTATCTCTCCATTAATATATAGCTGTCCATTTTTAGGGATTCTTTTGGCAAATAGATGAAAGGATTTTCGGATATCATCTATATCCTTAAAGAAGTCCATATGGTCTTCATCAATATTTAATATAACAGCCTTTTTGGGGTTGAATTCTAAAAATGAGTTCATGTATTCACAGGCTTCAGTAATAAAGTGTTCGGTATCCCCCATACGCATATTGCCCCCTATGGCATCTAGGATCCCTCCAACTGATATGGTAGGGTCAAGATTACCATCAATAAATATCTTAGATAACATGGAGGTTACGGTAGTCTTGCCATGGGTGCCGGATATGGCTATGGCATCACTGTAATTATTCATAAGCTGCCCAATTAGCTCAGCCCTGTTTAGATAAGGAATTCCCATATCCTTTACTGCCATAAATTCTTCGTTATCTTCATTAATAGCAGCTGTATATACAACAGCTTCTATATCGGTAGTTATATTAGCCCTTCTTTGTCCATAAAACACCTCTATTCCTAAGCTTCTAAGGTGCTCGGTAATCTTGCTTTTGTTACTGTCAGAACCACTGACTTTAAACCCTAGGTTATGTAAATATTCTGCGAATCCGCTCATGCTGATACCGCCGATTCCAATAAAGTGAATTCTGCATGGTTTGTTAAAATCTATTTTGTACATATAGCACTCCTATTCATGAAATTTATATTAATTTAGCCTATATATTCTTATCATCTATTGCTATTATAAACATTTTACCCCAAAATACAATAGAAAACCTTTAGAATTCATTATGTATAAGTGAACCTAATCAGCCATCTTATTAAAACTGTAATAGTAATATATTCATAATTAGGGCAAGGTTGCAAGTTTACCAATAAAAAATTATGAGAAAAGGTATGTTTACAGTCCCAAAATGCTAAAAAATAAGAAGATTGTAACAAAATATGCAAAGATTGGCTAATTAAATGTAAAAATTATTCACATTTTTGCTTTTATATGGTATAATGTTTTAAAATAATAAAATCCTAATAATTTCGTGAGCAAAACTACATAAGTGGTAACTGGGAAAAGTTGTATTAACCATAGTTAAGATGCTTTTTCTTAATAACTAACGATAACAATGACAGAAGGGGGACCAAAATCATGCAAATTACCGACGTTCGTGTGCGCAAGGTAAGTAAGGAAGGGAAGATGAAAGCTGTTGTATCAATTACTATTGATAATGAATTCGTAGTTCATGACATCAAGGTAATTGAGGGAGACAAGGGTTTATTCATCGCAATGCCCAGCCGGAAAGCCGGGGATGGAGAGTATAGAGATATAGCCCACCCAATTAATTCGGACACTAGGGAAAGAATCCAAGGAATTATCCTCGAAAAGTACGAGATCGCAGCTCTAGAAGCTGAGGCTGAAGCTGAATTAGAATCAGAGGAGTAAGTGGAGAAGACGGTAGTAAAAAGACAAAAAAGGTAGCTGACGTAAGTCAGGTACCTTTTTTGTGTGGGTGAGAGTATTGGGTTGAAAAATGAAGGAAGAAGATTATTATGGGTAAACCTTCATAACAATAAAATTCATCCATCTAAAGTCATCACGATCAAAAGAATCTTGTGAATACCATAGCTCCTTAAGAGATAGTGCTGGATTTTTATCAATAATATTTTTAATTGAAGCTTCAGTGTAATTCTGATAATATCTTCCGTCATCACAGACGCCAGTTGGGATACCGTTTTTTACAGATGCAAATAATACACCATGTATGTTCAAATATATCTGTAAGTTTCTTATAAAGGTCTCAAATTCATCGCTTTTTAAATGTAACAATGATGCACAAGCCCATATGCCATCATATCTAATATTAGGTTTCCAATCCTGTATTCTGCAGTTGAGAGGTTTAATTCCAATCTTCTTATTAACTAACTCACATAACTTTTTTGACGAATCTAGGGCATCAACAATATAATTATGTTGTAAAAAGAACAGACTATCTCGCCCTGAACCGCATCCCAAATCCATAACATGTCCTGTTGGAGCCACATAATTTAAGAATCTATCATATTCATATAACATATTTGCGTTATAAGTTTTATTAAAGTATTCTTCAGCATTTGATTCATAAAACATTCTTGTGCTATCCATGGGCATTATACCACCTTCTTTGGCTTCCAAATTTTATCATATCCATTTACTCTTGCATAATAATAAATGAGTCGTAAGTTATCATCTTTGTAATTGTTCATATCTAGCCTATTAAACTCTCTAGTAATAATATCATTACGCATAACTAACTTATCCAAATAATATTTATCTGGCAGTCTATCTCTTTTACTTCTATTACAATCGGGACATGACAAAACCAAATTCCAAAGATTATCATCTTTTACAAAAGACCATGGAATAAAATGATCTACTTCAACACGCTTATCAGTAATGGGTTTTCCACAATAAAAGCATAAATTGCTTTCGAATTCATCGTATAAAATCTGTCTATATATAGATAGGTTGTGTCTCTTTCCGCTTTCATCGAGCTTGTCTAGCAAATGGATTACAACGGAATCATCATTTACTTTCTCCAGAAATTTGGCCCACTCATAATAATTTAATTTTTCTATAACAACTTTATGTTTACATACAAACTCATACATTAGTGGATTTATTTTTATCCATTCTTCTCTTCTAGAAAAGGAATAAAAAGACCGCTTTGTATCATCGAAGAGGGCACCGACAACATTTATCTTACATTTCATTTTCACATCATGAGCTATCTTTATTATTATATCTGCTGGAAGTTTCTCAAATGGTACGCCATCAGCAATTTTGTATATTGAAGCAGCCGAATATAAAATCTGTTCAATATAGGTCATCTTATTGTCACTGGTTTTAGGACTTTGTCTTAGGTTGTATTTTAGAATCAGATTCCAGTAAACTTCTGCAAACTTAGTAAATAGTTGATCAAAGGTTAACCTTAATTCAGAATCGACATTATATAAGTTATCTAGTATAGATTTTAAAAATCCAAATTTATAACTGGTACTGTTTTTTGAATTAGAAGAAAAAACATAACTAAAAGCTGACCACATTTCGTCGTCAGATAAAGGGCGATTATTGTATTGACCTTCTTTTAGGTTGAAACCAGACATATGATTTGTTCCTTGTTTTAAAGGTAGTTTTAAATTCTCTGTTAGTATTATAACAAAATTTTACTGGTTGTCCAACTTGATTATTGGAGTGTTATGATGAAAGTTATTATGAATAAGTAGGTTGCTATAGCTAAATATTGATATTTTAGATTAATGACTAAAAAAATAAAATAAATTTTATATTTGGGACATGGTTTGTCAATGTAGTATGTTATTGTAAATATTAGTATTAATGTGTTGATTTAAATACAAAATATGTTATATTATAAATAATAAATAGTAATAATATAGATAAAATAGTAAATAAGGGGTATTTTGTTTTGGATATTAATAATTTTATAGCACATCTGAAAGAGGATGGAAAGGAACAGAAGTTAGTAGAACACTTAGTTAATGTAGCAAACTTATGTAGTAATGTAGTTATTGATGAGCTAAAACCATATGCATATGTAATTGGTTTATTACATGATATTGGAAAATATTCAAATGCTTTTCAACGAAGAATTCGGGGAGATAAAATTGCTGTTGAACATTCAATATCAGGAGCTAAGGAAGTAATAAATATATATAACAAAAATTTAGTATCATACCTGATGTCATATTGTATTGCAGGGCATCATACAGGATTGCCTGATGGAGGAAATAAAAGTGATTTAGAAGAAGAAGGTACATTGTCTGGAAGATTAAAAAGAGATGTCGAAGACTTTTCGAGTTATAAAAATGAATTAATAATAAAAAAAATTGACACAAACTCTTTTATAGAATTTTTCACTAATAAGTTAGAAGATAGAAATGACAATTGCGAGTTTATAGAAAAATATGCATTTTTAGTAAGATATATGTTTTCTTGTCTTACTGATGCTGACTTTATTGATACAGAGCGATTTTGTAATTATGTAGACCGTATAATTGAAGTTAATTTTTCAAATGGTTTATTGAAAATTAACAATGAAATAAGTGGTAAAAAGTGTGAAACGAAAGTCCAAAAGAGTCGAGGTCTTCTTCAATCTCAAGCATTTAGTAAAGTAAATGATAAAGCAGATATTTACTTGTTAAATATGCCAACTGGGAGTGGAAAAACCTTTTGTAGCATGAAGTTTGCACTGGAAAGACTGATAAGAACTAAGAAAAAAAGAATTATATATGTAATACCATACACTTCTATTATTGAACAAACTGCAGAAACATTTGAAAAAATATTTGGCAATGAAATTCCTATATTACAGCACCATTCTAATTATTTTTATGATGGAGATTTAACTGAAAGTGACGAAGAAACAACGAAAAACAAGTTGAAAAAAGCCACAGAAAACTGGGATGCTCCATTAGTAATCACCACTAACATTCAATTTTTTCAATCAATTTATCATTATAAAGGAAGTAAATTAAGAAAACTACATAATATGGCTGACAGTATAATTGTGTTTGATGAAATACATCTAATGCCAGTTGATTATTTGCAACCTTGTCTTAGAGCAATTGGACATATTACTAGGTTATTAAATAGTGAAGCATTGTTTCTAACAGCAACAATGCCAAAATATAAAAAGTTATTTGATAAATATATTCCAAATGCAACAGTAGTTGATTTAGTTGAAGATAAATCTTTGTTTCCAGAATTCAACACCTCAATTTATAAATATTTAGGCAAATGTTCTTTAGATAGTATAATTGAGAGGGCGAGTCAATATAAAAGTAGTCTAATAATTGTTAACAATCGAAATGTTGCTAAGGAAATATATTTTCGTTGTATGGGAAATAAATATCATTTATCTACATATATGACTAACATTGATCGTTCGATAGTAATTAAAAAAATTCGCAATGATTTAGAAAAAGGTATAAAAATCACAGTAATATCAACTTCATTAATTGAAGCAGGTGTGGATTTAGATTTTGAGTCTGTGTTTAGAGAGCTGGCTGGTCTGGATAGTATAATCCAATCTGGAGGAAGGTGTAATCGTGAAGGAAAAAGTGATAAAGGATATGTTTATATATTTGAAAGGGAGGATTCACCAAAAAGACAATCCGATCTGTCGCTACGTAGCAACGTTACGCGAGGCATAATTAAAGATAATATGAATGATTATGGTGAAATTAATATTTCTTCATCTGAATGTATCGAATCATATTATGAGCAAATTTATGAATTTAATAGTAAAGCTATAAGTGATAATAGTATAGCTAATGTGTGCAATCACCCTGAGAATATACCTTTTAGGACATATGCAGAGAACTTTAATATGATAGATTCTGACACTATAGCGATTGTAATAGATAGAGACGAAGAAAGTCAAAAACTAATACAAGAAATGAAATATGGAAGCAGGAGTGCAAAACGTAAGCTTCAGAAATATACAGCAACAGTTTATGTATGGGAATTTGAAAAACTGTATGAGAAAGGAGTATTAGATGATTATGATACTGGTGTCTTTTGTTTAACTAATATGAATTATTATAAAGATGACGTAGGATTACAGATTAATTATGAAGAAAATTTGATTTTTAAGGGAGGTAGATTATGAGTTATGGTTTTAAGATTATTGTTGAGGGAGACTATGCTTGTTTTACTAGACCAGAGATGAAAGTAGAACGAGTGAGTTACGATGTTCCAACACCAAGTGCAATTGAGGGGTTACTAAAAAGTATTTATTGGAAGCCTGCGATACGCTATATTGTTGATAAAATTGTTGTATATAATCCAATTAAATTTATTAACATACGCAGAAATGAAGTAAAAAACAAAGTCAATCTATCTATTTTAAAAAACAAAATGAAAGGAGGAGATAAAGACCCAAGCATTTACTCTGGAGATAGGACTGAAATAAGTCAACGAGCTAGTATGCTACTTAAGGACGTTAAATATGGAATTGAATTTCACTTTGAAATGACTGGAATTTGTTCAGATAATGAAGATGAAACCGAAGAGAAACATTATAATATATTACTTAGACGTTTACAAAATGGGCAGTGCTTTAGACAGTTCTGAAAGGTAAATCATTTTAAATCTGCCCAATTTCAAAATAGTGCAATTTAAATTTGTTATCCACAGCAAAGGCTGATTAAAACTATT
>JAAYRE010000176.1 GCA_012518935.1 Clostridiales bacterium | reverse complement strand
GCTTTTGGTTGGAGTAATTATTGGAACGGGGCTTAAGTCACTATCATCATTTATGAGAAGAATACTTGCACCATCTGAGTTTGATATATTACAGGCGAAGATGTTTGGCTCTGTCAATAATGCAGATTCAAGATATTTTATAGTGGCAATACCAGTGGTGCTAATAGCCGCCATATTTCTTCTAAGCTATTCTAAAAGATTAAATGTTATTTCCCTAGGAAAGGATGTTGCCATATCATTAGGAGTAAATCATAAAGTTAGCGTTATATATACTCTTATATTAGTTTCGATTCTAATGTCAATATCGACTGCTCTGGTAGGACCACTTACCTTCTATGGGTTCTTAGTTGCAACCCTTAGTTATCAAGCGGCTGGGACTTATGATCATAGATATATATTTCCTATGGCTCTAGCTATAGGTTTTCTAATAATTACCGGTGCATACTTTTTTATGTATCATATATTCAGTGCTCAAGGTGTGGTTTCAGTTATAATTGAAATGTTTGGTGGAATAACATTTCTAATTGTTATATTAAGGAAGGGGACTCTATGATAAGGATTGAAAATGTTAAAAAGGTCTATTGTGATGATGTGAAAATAGGTACATTAAATATAGATATACCAAAGGCAGGTCTAACTTCATTAATAGGACCAAATGGTGCTGGAAAATCAACCATGCTTCTTATGATTGGAAGGCTTTTGGATATGGATGAAGGTCAAATAAAGGTGGCCAATCTAGATGTATGCCAGTCTAAATCAGGGGATTTAGCTAAGGTTTTGACAATATTGCGTCAGGAAAATCACTTTATAACAAGACTCACTGTTAGACAATTAGTTGGATTTGGGCGTTTTCCATATTCAAAGGGAAGACTATCTAAAGAAGATGAGTCAATTATATCAAAATATATCGACTTCCTTGGTCTTGGTGATCTAGAAAATCGATATTTGGACGAGTTATCAGGGGGCCAGAGACAAAGAGCATATGTAGCCATGGTTTTATGTCAAGAGACTGAATATGTGCTATTAGATGAGCCTCTGAACAATCTTGACGTTGCTCGTTCTGTTCAGATGATGGAGCATCTAAGGCATGCGGCTGATGAGTTTGGAAGAACAATCCTTACGGTTATGCATGATATTAATTTTGCAGCCAAATATTCAGATAGAATATGTGCCATGAAAGATGGACAAATCGCTGCTTTTGGAAGTGTAGATGAGATCATGGATTCAGATCTTTTGACAGATATATTTGAAACAAAAATTGATATAATACATGGTCCATGTGGTCCAATAGCGGTATGTTAATATATTAGCCCTCTAGATAAGCTCCTGGGAGCATATGGAGGGTTTTTTTGTACTTATATGATATAAGATTAATATTTCACTTAAGGATAGACTTTGATATATAGATAATGCTACAATATTTAAGATAATAAAGGTCCAGATATTATCTTAAGAAAAAGATATAATATAGATTAGATAACAAGTTAAGGTATTAATCCTATTTTAGGATAAGGAGGATACATGAATGATTAAGATAGAGTTTTTTCATGATGTGATATGTAGTTTTTGCTTTCCCATGTCAGCAAGAATGCGACGGATAGCTAAGAAATATGATAATATTGAGATAATCCATCGTTCATTTGCCTTGGGATGGGATGAGAAGGATTTTATACGAAGCTTTGGCTCAAGGGAAGCAGTTAAAGGAGAGGTGTTAAGTCACTGGGCTCATGCTAATGAAAATGATGATGAACACCGTTTTAATATCGATGGAATGGGACAAACAGATTTTGATTTTCCTATCTCAACGCCAGGACTTATAGCTGCAAAGGCAGCTGGTCTAATTGGTGGAGATGATATGTATTGGGATGTATTTGACAAAATACAAGGCAAATTATTTGTTGAGAATAAGAATATTGAAGATAGGGCTGTATTAGAAGAAGCAGTGAGGGAAACCAGCATCAATTTTGATGATTGGAAAGCTCAGTATGAAAACCCTGAGACTGAAAAAGCTGTCTTAGCTGACTTACAGCTTGTTCAGACCTATGGTGTTAATAGTGCACCAACTCTGGTTATTAATCAAAGGTATGCCCTTGCAGGTGCCCAGTCACAGGAGGCAATCGAAAGGGCACTTACCAAGATATCAGAAGAAGAAGGTATACCACTGAACAAATTACAAACACTTCATACTGATGATACTGCTAGTTCATGCTCTATTGTTGATGGCAAATGGCAGTGTGATTAGTAATGGTAGACATAAGATGAGTTCATAAAGTTAAGAAGGGAGAAAGGGGCTTATATAGATAGGATATTGCCTATATAGGCTCTTAATGAATATGAAAAAAGGACAGATTTATGAAGGAAGGGTACTTCGGGTGGAGTTTCCCAATAAAGGAATAATAGATGTAGAAGATAGAAGGGTAGTTGTAAAGAATACAATACCTGGACAGAAAATTCGCTATGCTGTTAATAAAATACGAAAAGGAAGAGCAGAGGGAAGGCTTCTTGAGGTGCTTGAGAAATCTCCTCTTGAAAATAGGGATGCAGCATGTAGTGTGTTTGGCAGTTGTGGAGGCTGTAATTATCATACCATTGCCTATGAGCAACAACTGGAGCTTAAGAAAGATCAAGTAAAAGGATTACTAGATCAGGTTTGTGATGATTATATATTTGAAGGAATTATTGGAAGCCCAGTTGAATGGGGCTACCGCAATAAGATGGAATATTCCTTCGGAGATGAATATAAGGATGGCCCACTGTCATTAGGACTTCATAAGAGGGGAAGCTTCTATGACATAGTTACAACGGATGATTGTGCCATAGTGGATGATGATTATAATAAGATATTATCCTGTACACTTGAATACTTTAGAAGCCAAGGCACTAGGTATTATCATAAGTTCTCTAAGGAGGGATACCTTCGCCATCTGGTGGTTAGAAAGGCTGTAAAGACTGGAGAGATACTTATTAATCTAGTGACTACATCTAAGCTTAATGAGAAAGAGAGCTTAGATAGTACTTTTAAGGTAGACAGTATTAATAATGAAAATAATAAAATAAAGTCAGATTCTGATAAAGAAATAGGTTTATTAAAGGGATTTGTTGATTTACTAATTAAGCTTAATCTACAAGGAAAAATCACAGGAATACTTCATTCATATAATGATGGTTTGGCTGACGTAGTACAAAGTGATAGAACAGAGATTCTATATGGCAGGGATTATATCAATGAAGAGCTTCTGGGACTGAGATTTAAGATATCTGCATTCTCATTCTTTCAGACCAATTCTCTAGGGGCAGTAGTTTTGTACTCAAAAGCAAGGGAGTATGTAGGAGATACCAAGGATAAGAATATATTCGATCTATATAGTGGAACAGGAACTATTGCCCAGCTTCTGGCACCAGTGGCAGGCCAGGTAACTGGTGTTGAGATTGTAGAGGAGGCTGTAGAGGCAGCCAGGGAAAATGCTAAACTTAACGGATTAGATAACTGTAAGTTTATAGCAGGTGATGTACTGAAAGTTATTGATGAGCTAACAGAAAAACCGGACATAATTGTCCTTGATCCTCCCAGGGATGGAGTGCATCCTAAGGCACTTAATAAAATAATTGATTATGGGGTTGACCGCATAGTGTATATATCTTGTAAGCCGACTTCTCTGGCACGAGATTTAGTCATACTACAAGAAAGAGGGTACAAGGTAGAGAAGGTATGTGCAGTAGATATGTTTCCGGAGACGGTGCATGTTGAGTGTGTGGTATTGATGTCAAGGGTGGAGAAATAGGGGTATTCAAAACACTGATAAATAAAGGGTTT
>JAAYRE010000175.1 GCA_012518935.1 Clostridiales bacterium | reverse complement strand
TAGAAGTAGTAATCGAACTCAGAGTACTCTTTTGGTATTTGTACCTTTGATTTTACTGCCTTAATAGCTGCCTCTAGAAGCTTTTCTGATGATGCTAGGTTATCAGATGTCTTACCATTATTTCTATCCGGACTAGCCATTATTGGCCTTACCGTATCTTCAGGATTAACCACTCCTAGATCATAGTCGGATGCCATTATTGGCATTACAGCATCATTGCTAGCCCTCACTGGATCTTCAATAACAGCCATTATTGGCATTACTGAATTACCCTCTCTAGGTGCTGGTGCAGTAGCTACACTTGACGCTGATACTGAACTAGATACCAATAATGTAGCAAGCACCAATGAAACAACTTTCCTCTTCATAATAAACCTCCATTCTTGTGAAGTATCCCTAAATATATATAATTTTACTATTCGTTTATTAGACGATACAAATAGTGACAAGGTTGCATTATATTAACATTTATATTAACTTATTAAAATACTTTTTACCTATCATACCACTGTGCCTGTGTAGAATATAGTCTTTCATATTTACCCTTGTTTTGCAGTAATTTATCATGGCTACTATCCTCAACTATTTCACCATCTCTTAAAGACAATCTACATTCCCTTTCTTAGCAGCCTTCATTAATTTAAGTTTTAGGCTTTTTAAGCATATAATATACTTTTCATTGCATATCCCTTCCATTTATTTGTTATTTTACCATCTAGAAGCATCTGAGTAAAGTATATCAACGTCATTAGATTACACAATAACTTATAAGCTAAATTTTTCAACTGTTAGTTGAACAATAAAATGGTCAAAATAAGTTATACATCTGGCTAAAGCAATTTTAGATAAAAAAAGAGACACCCTTTTAAAAAGAGTACCTCTATCAAACGGAAGCGGTGGGATTCGAACCCACGTGCCCTTGCAGGCAACCGCATTTCGAGTGCGGCTCGTTATGACCACTTCGATACGCTTCCATATTTTATTTTTATAGAAAAAACTATTATCTTCAATAAAAATTTAATCACTTGCTAGAAAAACTTATAATTAAAAGTTCAACCCCTATCTTATCTTGAATCCGCCCGGTTTTAATCTGTTCCTCTGTATCAGCAGCAAGACTAAGAGCGTTAAACAGCTGTCTTTTGGAGTAATTCCTGGACTGATTAATGTACTTACCTGTAGTAAAAGGTGGTATTCCTACTTTCTCAGTTATGGCTGGATTAGAATAACCATTATCAAGCAAATCCTTAACTTGAAGCAATATATTAAAATGTCTAGTCATCAAATATAATATGTGGGACGGTTTCTCCCTGATAGATAACAAATCATAATATAATGCCAGTGCTTTATCCTGTTGCTTAAGTCCGATGGCGTCCATCATCTGAAAGATTTTTCCTGTTATCTGAGAGGTTACTACAGTATCTATATCCTCTATAGTAATAGTATCTCTTTCTAGGGAGTAGCTTATTAGCTTCTCCACTTCATTACTTATATTATCCATATCAGTTCCAGTCATCTCTAATAGATATGCGGCTGTGTTTTCAGTAATCTTCTTTCCTACAGGAGCTAATAAAGATACAATAAAAAGCTTAAGATTCTTATCATCAAGAGCTTTCATCTCGGAAATAGCACCATTATCTTTAATAAACTTATAGGTTTTATTTCTTTTATCAATCTCTGCTTCTACAAATATAAAAATTGTACTACCAGGTGATGTCTTTAGTATATCTGACAAATCATTTGAAGTCTTAAACATACCACTATTTTCAAGAAGAATAAGTCTCTTATCATTAAAAAAGGGCAAAGTCATAGATATATCTTTTATTTCGTTTAAATCAATGTCCTTTCCTTCAAAATAAGAATAGTTCATGGTATCATTGCCTAAAACAGCAAGCTTTAATTTATCTCTATAAAGCTTAAGCAGATAATTCTCAGTACCATAAAGAAGGTAGAACTGCTTGAATTTCTTTGATTTGATATGGTCTTTTATTACTTTCATAAATAAACCAAACCCTCCTTTTGGAACATTTTCTATTCTAACTAATGGACATATAAAATGCAAGAGAAAATGTCTTATTCAATTCAATCTATGGGACCGAATTTTTTAATAGGACTCACACGCAAAAAGGCCTTTCCACCGATATTCTTCTTCTCTACATTTCCCACTGTAGGATATCTGCTGTCTTTACTTATATTACGATTATCACCCATTACAAAATATTCATCCTTCTCAAGTAGAATGGGGTCTTTAGCTCTTCCTGGATCAAGGATTGGCTCCTTGCCATAGTCTTCTTCAAGCACTTCACCATCTATGTATATTTTATTATCAATGATTTGAATGGTTTCTCCCGGTAGCCCGATTATTCGTTTGACATAATATTCTTCTTCATCACGACCATATGGATAAAATACTATAACATCAAATCTATCTAACAAGTTCAACCTATATGATATTTTCTCCACAAATAGATGGTCACCGTCTGAAAGGGAATTTTCCATGGATTCACCATCTACTATAGTACGTTGTAAAACAAAATTTGGTATAATATAAATACTGACAAAGATCAAAATTGCATAAAAAAATATATCAAATAAGACGCCCTTAGCCGACTTTGATTTATTACTTTCCTTTACCTGTTCAGTAGCATCATAAGGTTCCTCTATATCAAATTCATCAATATCAATATCTGTACCTTGACACTCACCTATCTTATCAGACAGATCAATGAGAAATTCCTTGTCATTTTTTTGCTTAAAGTCCATAATATAATTCCTTTCAATAGCTATTATAACGACAAAACACCTTCATATTTATAATATGAAAGTGCAGATGAAGTTGTATTTAGATAATATAGGATTAGGTTTAAAAAGTCATGATATCCTGGATATCGTGACTTTTAAAACCTTAAGAATTAACATAGGAGTGACTTGCATAGGGTGGCACTCCTTGTTTAATTACTCTACCTCATATTCACCATCTGAATAATTCTCTTCGTAATTATCAGCTATAAAGTTCTCATCATAAAACTCTTCTGTCGTCTCATCTTCACCCAGTATCTTAACTTTGCCTTCATATAATTCTTGAATAGCTACAGATAAGGGCTTAGGATACTCTGCATCAACCTTAGGCTCCTCACCATTAATTAGTTGTTTGGCTCGTTTTGCAGTGGCTATCACTATGGAATATCTGCTATTAACAACAGGATGCTCTCCCTGTTCAACATCGCAATTAACTACCTTCATTAAGTCTGTGTATGACGGATGTAACATATTAATCTCCTTCTTTCTGATGTAATATATATGAACATGTTGTAATTTTAGGTTACTCTTGCTTATTATAATTCGAATCCTGTTTACCATCATAATATTGATTAACTCTACCTGCTATGGTATCAGGAAGTAGAGAAGACAAAATAACATATCCATTATCAGTAACGATAACAGCTTTTGTACGTCTACCACAGGTTGCATCAATTGCCAACCCATTATCTTTAGCGGTCTGTATCATACGTTTAATTGGTGCTGCATCGGGACTAATAACACTTATGATTTTATTGGAATTTACTACATTACCAAAACCAACATTAATCAATCTATTCAAAGCTCTTCCTCTTTTCAGTCTATTTATTCGATATTCTGAATCTGCTCTCTTACCTTTTCAATTTCCGTTTTTAAGTCAATAGCTTTCTTAGAAATCTCAATATCACTGACTTTTGATAAAATAGTATTGGCTTCCCTATTCATCTCCTGTGCAATAAAGTCCAGCTTTCTACCAATACTGTCATTATCATTCAATGTATTAATCATATTATCAATATGGCTTCTTATACGTACTGTTTCTTCATCAACACAAATTTTATCAGCATATACAGTAACTTCAGTAAGAAGAATGCTTTCATCCACCTTAGTATCACCGAGAAGTTCAGTTACTTTTGCTAATAACTTATTCCTATACTCACTAAGTATAAGTGGAGCCTTATCTTCTATAAAATCAACAAGCTCAAGCATTCCATTTAGCTTTGATATAATATCAGTTTTTAAGTTTTCTCCCTCAGCTATCCGGGCTTGAACGAAGGCTACGGCAGCATCATTTACTGCTTTTTCAACAAACTTCCATAGGCTTTCCTCATCTATAGACTGTTCTTCTAATGTCAATACCTCAGGATATCGTGATAAGGTTGATACTCGTATATCATTTTCGATATCAAATTCATCACTTATAAGCTGTAGACTTTCATAATATTCATGTGCAAGATCCGAGTTATATTTCACACATACATTATTATCAGTATAATCTTCATAGGTAATATATACATCAACTTTACCTCTTCCGATATATTGCTTCAGCAGGTTTCTTATTCCTGCTTCAAAAAAACTCAATTTCTTTGGTAGCTTAATTGATATATCACAATACCTATGATTCACAGACTTCATCTCAACTGTGATTTTACGATCCTCATTACTTACTTCACTTCTACCAAAACCTGTCATACTTTTTATCATTGTACACACGCTTTCGTTATTTATTTGTATATATGCCTATATTAACATAAGATTTTTCTACATCCAACTAATTATAATTTAAATCAAATAGTAAGTCAAGCATGGTAAAATCATTATTTGAGATATTAGTATTTATATTTATTCAGAAAATAATGGGGTGGACAAGTATCTTTCACCTGTATCAGGTAAAAGTACCACAACATTTTTACCTGCATTTTCTTCACGTTCAGCAATAGTTCGTGCTGCCCATATGGCGGCTCCTGAAGATATCCCTACAAGTACTCCGTCTGATTTAGCAACTTCTCTTGCTGACTCAAAGGCATCTTCGTTCTTTACAGTAATAATCTCATCATAAATCTTTGTATTAAGTGTATTTGGTACAAAGCCAGCTCCTATTCCTTGTATCTTATGAGAACCTGCTTGACCTTTAGATAAGATAGGAGAATCAGTAGGCTCAACAGCTATTATCTTAATATTAGGATTTTTAGATTTCAAATAAGCTCCGACACCAGTTATGGTTCCTCCGGTACCGATACCGGATACGAATATATCTACATGGCCATCAGTATCTCTCCATATTTCTACACCTGTAGTCTCCTCATGAACCTTAGGATTATTTTGGTTTTCAAATTGTGAAGGAATAAATGAACCGGGAATGGATTCTTTTATCTCATTAGCCTTCTCTATAGCACCTTTCATACCCTTAGCCCCTTCTGTAAGGACAAGTTCGGCACCATAGGCCTTCATAAGTTTACGCCTTTCTACACTCATAGTATCAGGCATAGTTATAATTAATCTGAAACCATAGCTGGCACATACACTGGCAAGACCAATTCCTGTATTACCACTGGTAGGCTCGATAATTACTGAATCCTTGGTTATCTCACCGCTTTTTAATGCTTCATCAATCATTCTTTTGGCAATTCTATCCTTAACGCTTCCTGCAGGATTAAAATATTCCAATTTTGCAATTATATTTCCCTTAAGTTGGTACTTTTCATTGTAGTTTGTTAGCTCAAGTAGAGGTGTGTTTCCAATCAAATCTGTGATTTGTTTCTTAATATTTGACATAATATCCATCCTTTCTAAACCTTTTATTAATCTTATTATAGTTATAATCTATTTATTTCTTATTATTCATTACATAGTATTCGCACCTATTTACTATGTATTAAATATTATATTAATAATAAACCCACTTGTTACTAATGTCAAGTGGGTTTATAGAATATTTATAATATTAAATTTTTCTTTTTCTTAAGAAAGACCATTTGGTTTCTGATGTTATGACTGCAATAAAGATTAATAGAAAGCCAACAAAAAGTTTAATGGTGATTTTCTCTTTATAAAATATTATTGAAAACATAATGGCAAATACTGCTTCTAGACTCATTATAATAGATGCCTGGGTTGGTCTTGTATGTTTTTGTCCAATGGTTTGTAATAGTAGAGCTACAGCAGTTGCAAATACAGACAAATACAATAAGGACATTACTACACCATTGTCCAATGACTGTGGCCTGTCCTCGAAAATCAAGGTAACGATCCATGACAAAATAGCTGTATAAGCAAATTGCAATATTGTTAATACAACTGGATCCCTATCTTTCGTAAGTTTACTTAGGGCTACCATATGAGCTGCATAAAAAATTCCACTAATCAAGGTAAAGGCATCACCAAACTGAATGGTAAAATCTTTATTAAGGGACACAAACCCAATTCCAGCCAAACATATAATTGCTGCCAACATATTGTATTTATCAGGTTTAATTTTATCAACTAGCCAGTATAGAAAGGGGACTATTACACAATAAGCAGCTGTTAAAAATGCATTTTTCCCGGGACTAGTATCAGTAATACCGATTGTCTGAAAGCTATAGGCAAGAAATAATAATATTCCTATTACAGCACCCTTTTTTAAATAGTCTTTATTAATAAGTTTTAACTTCTTATAGAATATCAAAGATAGCAGTAGGCATGCAATTGTAAAACGTATAGCCAGTAATAAATTGGGATCAAGACTGTCCATCGAACTTTTGACCACAATAAAGGAGCTTCCCCAGATGAGCGAAGCTCCAAATAATGCTATTTTTGAAATCGAATTTATTTTCTTTTGTTTATCCATGATGTAGTCTCCATTTCTATATTATGTACCTGATAAAACAAAACATATTATATAGGCATAATAAGAAACTGTCAATCCAGCGTGCTAACACTTTACTACATGAAAAGTACTATATTTAATATTTATTTTGTATCTTCTAGAACAGTTCCATCTGTTGATATGGTTACTACTCTCCAAGGAACTAGATTTTCGCTATTAATAATTGCAGACTTTACAGCTTGAACAAGACCACCACAACATGGAACACTCATACGAATAACAGTAATACTATTAATATTATTAGTACGTAAAATTTCTGTTAATTTATTAGAATAATCAACATCATCTAATTTCGGGCATCCGATTAAGGTTATCTTATCCTTCATAAATGAATGAATATCACTATATGCATAGGCTGTACAATCTGCAGCAATTAGTAAGTCTGCATTGGAGAAATAAGGAGCATTAGATGGAATCAATTGGATTTGTACAGGCCATTGTCTAAGCATTGACGGACCATGTCTTGTTACATCTTCTTCCTCTCCATTATATAAATCAGTTCCTTGCTTCTTAGTCTTAGGATTGATTTCCATCATTCTTGATCCTGGACATCCCCCATGACTAACTGGGGCTTTCTTTTCCTTTTCCTTTTTAATCTTCATTTCCTTATGTTTTTTAACTTCATCTTTATTAAATTCCAGAGCTTCACGGGTTTCAAATGATATTGCTCCTGTAGGACAATTGGGCAAGCAATTTCCTAGGCCATCACAGTAATCATCACGAATTAATCTTGCCTTTCCATCTACAACTGCTATTGCTTCTTGATGGCATGCCTTTACACATAGTCCACAACCTACGCATAAATCTTCATCTATTTTAATAATTTGTCTAGCCATATATCCTCCTTGTTCTCAAAAGTAAATTTATACCGCCATATCCAATAATATTATACCTTAGGTTTTTGAAACAAGTGTATCCATGGCTACATATATCATGAAACCTTACTATTATGTATGGCATCTAGTATCTTAATCATCTGAATATTTAAAATATTTATTAAGTCTTTTTATAGTTAAGGCAGCAAGAATTCCGATAAGGGTTCCACTAACCACACCTGAAATCATCAAAAATGGGAGATAGTATAAAAGACTTGTATTATTAACATAGTAAATTGCTACTATTATCTGTCCGATATTATGAGCAATTCCCCCTACTATACTTACTCCTACCATGCTAAATAATTTTGATTTCTTACATATAGCCATTAAAAGCCAGCTAAGTATGCCTCCTGCGAAACTAAATAAAAGGGTGGAAGGATCACGAAATGTAAAACCAACCAGTAATATACGTACCATGGACAAAATAAAGGCTTCCTTAATACCTATACCATATAGGGCAATGATTATTACAAGATTGGCTAGCCCAAGTTTTATTCCAGGCATGGTAAAAGGTAAAGGAATAAGGTATTCTATATAGCTAAATATAAATGCCAATGCTATAAACAAACCATAGGATGCTACTTTTTTAGATTTCATTATTACTCCTTTTTATAACTTAATCACATAGCTTTACTTGGCGATAGCATCTAATTCACTGTCTGTATCACCAACTACCCAAAGAAAAACTTCATTGGGATTGCAATAGATAGATTCATTATTATAACGAATTCTACGATGTTTTACACAGATTTTTTGTGGGCAAGAGGCATCTAACATCCTTACATATCCATTCTTAATCTCGATGGTATTCCACTGCCCATCATCTTGGTGTATTGTATATGTGGTATCTTCATCAAGGGGTAATCTCATATATTCTTTATCCTGAACTCTAACAACAACCATACTACCTTCGGATTTCATTAGCTGTATCATAATTAATGCTATTATGGCTAATAATAAGATGCCCCCCACTAAATAAAAATCATTTTTTTTCATATTCTTCTACCTTATATAATAGGAGCAAGTGTCCTAACCGTAAGCTGTAAGCTACACTTGCTCCATGATTTATTACATTACTAAGACCTAAGATTTATAATCTTAAAACATTGAAAGAATCATATAAATCATACCTGTAGACATAAGGTCGGCAGGCAAATACTTTATTTCTTTACTTAGTTTTGAGAATACTAAGTACTTTTTAACCGAATATATAAGTATCAAAGCTATTATTATGGATAAAAGGATGCCAAGAGACGATTCAATTCCTCTAATTTCAATTGGCCGTATAAGAAGCACCACAGGTAATGTAACCAAGATACTTCTTGTCTTAATATTCTTATAACCATAAATCTTATTTAAAATAGCAATACCAATAGCTGTCAGAATAAAACCTATTGCTACTTTTGAAAATCCATCTGATGTAAATGTAAATTCGCCTATTTCATAACCATATATGCTTCCATTAGTCATAAATTCTCTGATTATAGAGATAAGCAGCATGATAGCATATGCTCCTGCACCTTCAAAAAGAAGACGGTTATAGTCTTGTTTGCCCTCTTTATTAATAATGTGATTAGCAATAAGTATCCCCAAGAATATATGGAATATATAATCCGTATTATCCATGGTATATCCTAGTATGCCACGAATAACTATATGAAATATTGAATAAGAAAAAGACACCATAAGGATTATTGTACAAGAATTTCTACTCCAAAATGGAAGCCTGCTTAAAAACAACTCATCAATTACATGACCAAGAGTCGTTAAAAACAGAAGAAGAATACCAGTAATCAGGGCAACCCTCATGTTCTGTGTGAAAATAATCATAACTAGTGCAAATGCTTCCATAGGATATTTATTCTTCATATTACCTATCCTTTCTGATATATTCCTTATATGACTGACAAGGTTGTAAAAAAATTAATCCCCTACATAACCACTAATATATTCATAAGCAGTATTTACAAGGTCAATTAAGCCATTAGTTGTTACAGTAGCTCCTGCTATTGCATCGATGGATTCTGCATCGGATGCAGACATGCCCTTGAATTGATCCAAATAATTATCCTTTTCCATATTCTTACCAAATCCCGGGGTTTCACCATGGCTTATAAGTTTCACCTCTTGAATGGTTACAGCATCCTTATCAAAAATAACTTCCATCTTAATGGGTTCAGTTTGATTATATCCTTTAGCTTCAGCAGTAACTGAATATGATGTAATGTTTCCGGCATCATCTTTGATTTCCCTTGCAGCTACTATACCCTCTTCTCCTGATACATCTATAGCTCCAGGAAGATCCTCAGGATTCACATCCTGATCTACAACCTTATTATCTTTATCATTACCTTCATCCTTAACTAATAACTTACTACCATAAATCACACCAAAAGCAATAATCGTTACCAAAGCCAACGCTATAATACCTTTTAATCTGTTATCATCTTTCATTATGTTTACCTCTCCTTCAAATAATTTTATAATTTAGGATTTCTATTATATTTTTTCTTTAAATTTACTCCATAAATATGTGGTCGAATAATAGTTTCAACTAAGCCTGATAGGCAATTTGTTGCAAGAATTCCGTACATAACTCCTTCAGGAAGCATACCCCAAATCCTTATAGCACCTGTAATAACTCCTGCAATTACAGCTAAGGTGAGTCTAACCCTTGGAGCTACTGAAGAATAATCAGTCATCATAAAGAAGCCACCAAGTAATAAGCCTCCGGAAAATAAATTGGTTAAAATATCTCCTTGAAATAATCCTTCTTTAGAAAACACAAATGTTATTAGTAAAACTGTTAAAATAAATGCACCAGAGGTTCGTATGTCCACAACTTGTCTATAGACAAGATAGGCAAATCCTATTAGGAGTAATAAGGCACTGGTTTCACCTATACAGCCTGGGACATTCCCAATAAACATGTCCCATATAGAATACTGGGAAACACTTGAACCACTCTTTACCAGTCCAAGAACAGTTGATGAACTTACAGCGTCCAACCCTTCATGGTAGGTTGTTACATACTGTGATACTGATGCAGGCCATAGAAACATAAGTAATGCTCTTCCCATTAAGGCTGGATTTGCAAAATTACATCCCATACCTCCAAAAAACTGTTTCACCACTATAATGGCAAAAACTGATGCTAACATGATAGCCCATATTGGAGTCGTAGGAGGACAAGTAAATGCCAAAAGCATTCCTGTTACAACAGCACTCCAGTCACTAACAGTTAATTGTTCCTTCCTAATTTTTTGCCAGACATATTCTGATAATATACAAGTAGTAACACTGCTTATAACAAGAATAAGTGCTCTAATACCAAAAAAGTATATAGAACCAAGAAAAGCTGGCATCAGGGCAAGAACAACATCCTGCATAATTGCTTTTGTATTTCTATTAGTCTCAATATGGGGACTGATATCATGTAATTGCTCTGCAAGTTTAAGTTTCATATTACTAAGCACCCCTCTCCCGTCTTATCTTGAACATCTCATTTTTTGCCACGGTTATACGGTAGGCCAACTCTCTTCGTGCAGGGCAGACATAAGTACAGCAACCACAACTTATACACTCGGTTGCGTACAGCTTATTACACAAATTAATATCATCATCTAAAGCTGCAAAATCAATCTTAAAAGGAGCCAACCCTGCAGGACATACTCGCTCGCATGCACCACAGCGGATACAAGGGGTTTCGTATCGACTTGTATCCTCTAGTATTAATATACCAGACGTAATTTTTAGTACACTTTCATCCAGTGTATCAGTATTTTCACCTATAAAAAGACATGAGCCGGTCATAGGACCGCCCTCAACAACTCTGCAATTATTTGTAGTAACACCACCTGATTCATTTATCAATTCAGTAAACTTTGTACCAATAGGAACCAAATAATTACCTGGGTTCTTTACCTTACCTGTGACAGTAACAACTCTTGAAGTCAATGGTTCATTTCCAAGTATTATATCTGCTAAGGCCTTGGCTGTACCAACATTGTTAATAATAACACCTATTTTAGCAGGCAATTCACCAGCAGGAACCTCTGTATTTAATACAGCTTCCACAATCTGACGTTCACCACCTTGGGGATATTTTGTAGGAAGTACCCTTATCTCTATAGGCAGATCTTTATCAGCAATTATCTGCCCTAGGACATCTGCTGCATCCTTTTTATTATCCTCTATACAAATAATGGCCTTCATAGCATTAGCAGCCTTAACCAGTAGAAGTACCCCGTTAATAATAGCATGTCCATACTCTAACATAATCCTATGATCACAGGTTAAATAAGGCTCACACTCAGCTGCATTAATAAGAATATAATTAATAATTTCCTTGGTCTGATATTTTACATGGGTAGGAAAACCTGCTCCTCCCATACCTACTAGACCACCTTCTTCCATCTTTTCAATTATCATTTCTTTTGAATATGATGAAAGATCAACCAAATTATTATTGTATTCAGCTATAGACGGTGTAATAGGATCTTCATTTTCTTCAGATTCAATAACAACAATCTCTATCTCCCTATCCATAGTATCAACGATTTTTTTAATCTCAATAACCCTACCACTTATGCTGGCATGGATATTAGAGGCTCCAAAACGTACCGGTTCTCCTATGATATCACCTTTAGAAACCTTATCACCAATTTTAACTAGGGCTTTACATACACTATTAGGTGATTGTTTCATAGATATTTCGACTACTTTAGGTGTATATATACGAATAGGCACTTGGCTACTTAAATCCTTATCAGTACCATCGGTCGGATGAATTCCTCCATGGAAAAAGTGTCTCATTTTTTAGCCCTCCTCTTTAACAAAAACATCATATAACGGGTATAAAAAAATGTCAAGTAATAGCATATCTTGACAGTTCTGAAAGGTAAATCATTTTAAATCTGCCCAATTTCAAAATAGTGCAATTTAAATTTGTTATCCACAGCAAAGGCTGATTAAAACTATTCTATACACATCCCATTGCTAAAAATATCCCTTGATTCCTATGTTGTGCATAATTTAATTAAATTTACTCTTGGCAGACATCACTTCCTTTGATATACTTAATTCAGTTGGTCGATATGCTTTGCATTTCGTCTCTGGATATATCTTCTGCTGTTAGGTTTGCGGTTAGGCTTGCTAACAGATCAGAGGATATATTTTTTTGCTTCTTTTTTATTCCTAGTTTCTTTAAAACATAATGTTCATATAATTGCTTCATGAAGTCAGATATTTGTTGCATTAGATAATGGTTCTTTAGTGCCCATTCATTCCAACTGCATACATGAGTGATATCCGCTTGCCAGTTCTTCTGGCGATTAAATCCTTCGTTTTCTATCTTCCATCGAAGCCTTCCTGTTCTTGCTATTTTAAGTGCATTTTTCTGAGTAATTTCTATATTTGTTATCCACTGGAAGAACGTTTTTTTTACTTCTTTATTTTCGATTGTTTCCTCCCTGTACTTCAAAACATTCACTTTATGCCCTTCGTAATCTATCTCATTGATATATTCGGCATTCCCCTCCTGTTCTTTCTCGGGAATATCCTCATATTCTTTTGCAATGTATGGGATGCTTCCATCTTTGAAGCGGATAATATAGTCCCATTTATATTTCTTACAAATATCCATGACTGGCTTTGCCGCATAAAGGCTATCCATAAGTAAAAGAATTGGCAAACGTGGGAATGTCTTCTTTAGCTTTTCTGCCAGCCGCTTAAAGGCTTTAATCTCAGAATCCTGCTTGCGTAATTCTTCACTCATATTCTTATAATTTTCAGCGTCTTCACCATTGTTTTCGATGAATTCGCTGCATATGCTACATACCAGCCTAGAGCCAAAGTATATCTTTGCTTCCAACACATCGATATGATAATTTACAGTTTCCTGCTCGGTTCCCTTATTATAATGGCGTTCCAAGCACTTATCATTTATCTTTCTGTTTCCAGAATAAAGCTGTGTCCCATCAATGATAACAATCCATTTTCCCATGAATTTAGCCTCATCAAAGCTTTTTCTCCGAATTAGATCATACACCATGTCCTGTATTGTATCTTGCAATTCATTGGGACTCAATCGCTCCAGATACTCGTTTTCAGTAACATGATGGGGAAGGTACTCATCCAACTCCACTCCCATAAAGGTAGACATATTTTCAACAACCTCTGGCTTATTAAATTTGTCCGTCATGTCCTGCATACTGATGATACCAGCAATTCCCTTATAATACACCTGCCCTAACATAGTCTTTCCCGTGTATGTGATATAACTCTGATGTCGTGGATCTTCTATTCTCTCAAATCTATTGAATAGTTCAGGAAAAAATCTTCTCTGTACTTCATTACATGCTTCAATTGGATTCTTTTCTAGAGCTCTTGTAGCTCTAATTTCTGCTCTTCCCATAATCATCATACCTCTCTGCGAAAAAGTTTTTCTTTTATTATACCTCTTTTCCACAGAAAGGCTGTATTTAATGGTAAATTAGTGCGAATTATTTTTACCTTTCACTGCTGTGCTTTAGACAGCCTTGTCTTGGATGTAGAGAATTTTCAGTTACTAATATTAATCTGGTAGAGAAATTTGATATAAACGAAATATCTGATACTTTATCAGGAGATTATGACCTTGGATACATGCTATATGGCTTGAAATATAAGGATAATGGCTTGCCTATCAATAATGATTTTGATAATCCTAAATTTTCAGACGAGGCAGATGCAGTTTATTATAGACCGCATATGATAGATGGCACTATTGATGTTGCGAAATATAGGGAGGAGATTAAATGCTGATCCAGGCATTATGTGAATATTATGATATTCTTGAAAAACAGGGAAACATAACACCGAAGGGGTACACAAAAGTGCTTGTAGACTATTTAATTTGTCTTACTCCAGAAGGAAAAATTGATGAAATAATAGACTGGAGAAAGCCGGAAGAGTATAAGGACAAGAAGGGAAAAAGAAAAGTAAAGTATGTCTCACGGGAAGAATTACTTCCTGAACGAAGTCAAAAACCAGGAATTGATCTGAATATAATTGAACATAGGCCATTATATATCTTCGGGTTGAATTATGAAAAAGGTAAATTCACTACCATAGATAAGACCGAAAAGGCAAAAAAGTCTCATCAAATATTTGTAGAAGGTAATATTGAGTTTATTGAAGGTATTGATTCACCTATTGTAAATGCATATAGGAACTTTCTTATAAATTGGAATCCAGAAGATGAGATGAATAACCCAAATCTATTGAGCCTAGGTACGGATTATAACAAAGGTTATTTTTGTTTTTCCTTGAGTGGAAATATAAATGAACTTTTGCATAACGATGAAGCTATCGGACAGAGATGGAAAAGATATTGCTTAGATAGAATAAAATCTGCTAATGAGAATGAGAAAATATCTCAATGTGCTGTAACAGGCAAATATATGCCTATTGCACGAACCCACTATAATAAAATAAAAGGAGTTAAGGGAGGACAAGCTGCAGGTACAGTTTTAGTGAGTTACAAAAATGACTCGGAAACTTCATATAATAAAGGACAATCGTATAATAGTAATATTTCGGAATCTGTGATGCTAAAGTATACAAAATCACTAAATTATTTATTGGGAATGGAGTTGCATAAAACATTTATAGATGATATGACAGTGGTTCATTGGGCTCATAGTAATGATAATAAGGACTTTGATATTTTAATGAAGTTTTTAGTTTTTGATGAAAAACTTTATGATGAAGACTTAGATACAGAGTTAAAAGGAATATTTAATCATTTAATGAAAGGCACAAAGGCAGAGTTTGAAACATTGAATATAGACGAAAACACTACATATTATATATTTGGGTTAGTCCCCAATAATTCAAGGTTATCTATAAAGTTTTTCTTTAAAGACAAGTTTGGAAGTATTCTTAGGAATGTAACACAACATCAAAAAGACTTATTAATTGAAGGAAATAAAAAGCAGATACCAGTTTGGATAATGAAGAGGGAACTGATTTCACCCAAAAGTAATGATGATAAGATTTCACCATCATTATTATCAGGTATATTTAAATCAATATTTTTTGGTACAAATTATCCAGAGGAATTATTAAGTACAATAATTAGAAGAGTAAAGACAGACTCGGATGAAGAAAAAGACAAATTTGTCAAAATGAATTCTACTAGAATAGGTATAATAAAGGCCTGTATAAACAGAAAGTGTAGATTAAACAATAAGGAGGAGGTAATAAAAATGTCATTAGATCCACAAAATTCAAACTCAGCATATTTATGCGGAAGACTTTTTGCATTGCTAGAGAAGGTACAACAGAAGGCTTCAAAAGAGAGCTTGAACAAAACAATCAAAGATTCATATTTTGCTACGGCCTGTTCGACTCCATCTGTGGTATTTTCAAAACTTCTTGTTCTATCACAAAATCATTTGGCAAAATTAGAACCACAGTATGAGAAGTACTGGAATAAGAAGATTGCTGAAGTTATTAACATGCTTGGAACAGAATTTCCACAAACACTTTCTTTGACAGAACAAGGTATATTTATAATTGGATATTACCAACAATTTTATAGTAAAAAGGATGATGTAAAAAAAGAGGAGGTACAAAATGGAAACAATTAAGAACAGATATGAGTTTGTCATGTTATTTGATGTGGAAAATGGTAATCCAAATGGTGACCCTGACGCTGGAAATATGCCACGTATTGATTCCGAGACAAGCATTGGTATAGTAACTGATGTTTGTTTAAAACGAAAAATTAGAAATTATGTTGAAATTGTAAAGGAAGGTGAGCCTGGGTATAATATTCTTATAAAGGCAGATAAAGCTCTCAACACAAAATTTACAGAAATTTATAAAGAAAACAGCCTAGATCTAATAAATAAAGGCAAAGACAAAAATCCAGATGATGTAAAAAAAGCAAGAGAATTTGCTTGTAAAAATTATTATGATGTTAGAACTTTTGGAGCAGTTATGAGTACTGGTGAAGATCCTTGTGGAATAGTTAGAGGTCCTGTACAAATTAATTTTGCAAAGAGTATTGACCCCATTTTTACACAAGAGATTACTATTACACGTCAAGCAAGAACTACAGAAGAAAGACAGGAAAGTGGCGAAACTGAAATGGGTAAGAAGAGTTTTGTACCTTATGGTTTATATAAAGCAGAGGGATACGTATCAGCATTATTAGCTAATAAATCAACTGGATTTAATGAGGAAGATTTAGAACTTCTATGGACTGCAATTATTAATATGTTTGAACATGATCGTAGTGCTGCACGGGGTAAGATGTGTCTAAGAAAATTATATGTATTTAAACATTCTTCTATACTAGGAAATTGTCCTGCGCATATTCTATTCGAAAAAATTGATATTAAGAAAAAGGAAGGAATTATTAGTCCAAGAAAATTTGATGATTATTCAATATCTGTTAATGATGAGATGCCAGATGGTGTCACATTAATTAGTAAATTATAATGTGCACAGTAAATATCCGTTCGATTCAACATTTTATGTATTGTCCAAGACGTTGGGGACTGCTTGAGATTAACGATGATTGGGAAGAAAATATTTATGTCATTAAGGCGAATCTTATGCACAAACGTGTTCATAGTGGAGAACATGATTACTCATCAAAAAATAAAAAGGTAATCAGTTCTCTATCTGTGTACAATGATGAATTGGATATATATGGAGTGATAGATTGTGTTGAATTTAAACGAGATAAAAACGGTAGATATATTAAAGATTTGAATGACAAATTTAATATAACAATTGTAGAATATAAGCCTACTAAACCAAAGGATAAAGAATTTTGGCCTTCAGATGCAATTCAAGTATTTGCTCAGAAATTATGTGTTGATTATGTATTTAAATGTGATAGTGAAGCATGTATCTATTATGGGGATGTTAGGCGAAGAAGTCAGCTACCATTTAAGGAATGTTTTGAGGATTATCTAAATGAAATAAAGGGTTATTTGAAAAATATGCGAAGTTATATGGCCAAAAATACAATACCTCAAATAAGAAAAGGGCAAAGGTGTAGTGGATGCTCCCTAGAATATCTTTGTTTACCAAGAACAAAAAACATAGCCATTAAACAACAAATACTTTCTACGTTAGGAGATAAAGTATGAAAAAATTATTAAATACATTATATATATTAGATGAAACGGCATATTTAAATCTTGATGGTGAAAATATAGTTTGCAGTATGGAAAATCAAGAAAAATTCAGAATACCTTTTTCTAATATAGAAAGTGTTTATTGTTTTAGCTATGTGGGATGTTCACCAGCATTTATGGGGAAATGTGTAGAATATGGAATTCCTATTGTTTTTATTTCGCCTTCAGGAAAATTTTTAGCTAGAGTATATGGTGAGGCGAAAGGGAACATTTTTTTAAGGAAAAGACAATTTGAAATATTTGACAACCCACCAATTGAATTAGCACAAAACACAGTTGCTACAAAATTGTATAATACTAGTTTTTTAGTAAAACGCTCTCTTAGAGATTATCCTGACTTGGATGATGATAATAGTTTGAGTAACTGTCTGGAGCATCTGGCTAACGGAATTGAAACAGTATATAAAAAAGAGGACTTAAACACGATAAGAGGAATAGAAGGAAATTGTGCCAAAGCTTATTTTAGCATATTTGATAGGTTGATTTTACATCAAAAAGAAGATTTTTATGTTAACATGAGGACGAAAAGACCGCCACTCGATAGAGTTAATGCAGTACTATCGTTTTTATACACAATTCATACTTTTGATTATGCATCTGCTTTAAATAGTGTGGGCTTGGATAGTTGTCTTGGTTTTTATCATGCTATGAGATCAGGAAGAAGTTCTCTCGCTTGTGATTTAGTTGAAGAAACAAGGTGTATTGTTGAAAGATTGGTTATTACAATGATTAATCTTAAAATAATCAATGAATCTGATTTTGATAAGCAGGTTAGTGGAGCAGTATTTCTAAATAAAGAAGGGAAACAAAAAGTTATAACACAGTGGCAGGAGAAAAAACGTTCCAACTTGACCCATCCTTATTTGAAGAAAAAAATTCAGTTTGGACTTTTGCCTTTTATTCAAAGTAATCTTTTAGCTAAGTATATAAGGGGTGAGATTGACGAATACCCATGTTTTTTAATGAAGTAAGGAGTTGTAATCAATGCTTGTATTAATAAGTTATGATGTTAGCACTAAGACAAAAGAAGGACAAACTAGACTTAGAAAAGTAGCGAAAGAATGCCAAAATTATGGTCAAAGAGTACAGAATTCGGTTTTTGAATCAAACCTAGACTATGGAAATTTTCTTAAGCTGAAAGCTCGTCTGTTGGACATAATTAATGACAATGAGGATAGTTTAAGGTTCTATTACCTAGGTAATAACTGGCACAATAAGGTGGAACATATCGGAACAAAAAAATCTTATGATCCAGAAGGGGTACTAATTTTATAATTGCGAAGTGTAAACAATATTAAATTCATGTTAGCTTCGCGAAAAATAACCAAGTATAAAACGTATATTAATAGCTGAATTATGATAGTTTTGAATTTGTATCCGCTCTTTTGTGGGTGATATGTGATTATATACATTATATAGGGTCACGCTCCACACGGAGCGTGTGAGTTGAAATGACTGGCATACAGGCACTTAGAGATGAGATTGAGGTCACGCTCCACACGGAGCGTGTGAGTTGAAATGACCTTTTCTTACTATTGATTGAACATCTTTCCACGTCACGCTCCACACGGAGCGTGTGAGTTGAAATAAATAACCTGGAAAACAGCATTGTAGGC
>JAAYRE010000174.1 GCA_012518935.1 Clostridiales bacterium | reverse complement strand
CAGAGAGATTAGCGGGTACAATGTACTTACCTTCACTGCAAGGATGTTTACCAGGAGTCAGTTGATGATAAAGCGATTAGTGGATATTATGGGAGGACTTGTAGGTAGTATATTGACTATTATTCTTACTATAATTATTGCACCGGCTATTTACATAGATTCTCCGGGTCCCATATTCTTTAGCCAAGTGAGAATCGGTAAGAATGGAAGAAGATTTCGAATATATAAGTTTCGCTCTATGAAGCCTGATGCTGAGCAACAAAAGAAAAAGCTATTGGCTATGAATGAGGTTAATGGGTTTATGTTTAAGCTAACTGATGACCCTAGGATTACGAAAGTGGGACATATCCTACGAAGGACAAGCCTAGATGAGTTTCCACAATTCTTTAATATCCTAAAAGGTGATATGAGCTTGGTTGGGACCAGACCTCCGACGGAAAAAGAATTCCTACAATATGAAGGCAGGCACAAGAGACGTCTAGCTCTCAAGTCGGGACTTACAGGCCTATGGCAGGTCAGTGGCAGAAGTGACATCAAGGATTTTGAGGATGTGGTGAAGCTGGATCTGGAATATATCGATAATTGGTCATTGATGATGGATGTTAAGATATTGCTTAAGACAGTAGGAGTGGTACTGTTTGGGAAGGGATCAAGATAAAGGAGAAGGTTATATGAAGGTTGTTATATTAGCAGGTGGATTTGGTACACGAATATCTGAAGAAAGCCATTTGAGGCCTAAGCCAATGGTTGAGATTGGTGACATGCCAATTCTATGGCATATAATGAAACATTACTCATATTACGGATATAATGATTTTATTATTTGTTGTGGATACAAGCAGTTTGTGATTAAAGAATGGTTTGATAATTATTTTTTACATAATAGCGATATTACATTTGATTTTACTGATGGTAACAAAATGTTTATACATAATAACGTGGCTGAGCCCTGGAGGGTTACCTTAATTGATACAGGTCTGAACACCTTAACAGGTGGTAGGGTAAAACGTATAGAGAAATATATTAATAACGAACCATTTATGTTGACCTATGGCGATGGAGTGTCGGATATAAATATTTCTGAATTGGTCAGTTTTCATCAAAGTCATGGAAAGATTGTAACCTTATCAGCCTATAACCTAGGTCAGAGATTTGGAGTCTTAGATATTGCAAAAGACAACACCATAGCTGATATCAGAGAAAAATCAGAAGATGACGGAAGTATGATAAATATTGGCTTTATGATATGTAATCCAGAGATATTCTCATACATTGAAGGTGATTCTACAGTATTTGAAAAAGAGCCATTAAGAGATCTTGCTTCAATTGGAGAATTAAAGGCGTATAGACATGAAGGATTTTGGCAATGTATGGATACAATGCGAGATAAAGAAAAATTAGAAAAACTATGGATATCAGGGGAGGCTCCTTGGAAGGTATGGAAGGAGGAACCTTTACCTGAGTATTCAATGCAATCATAATGGGGGTCCTAATGTTTAATTTAGATTTTTTTACAGGTAAAAGAATATTAGTTACAGGACATACGGGCTTTAAGGGGTCATGGCTATGTAAGATTTTGATAATTGCAGGAGCAGATCTTTATGGCTGTTCCTTAAATCCACCAACTAAACCTTCCTTATTTGAGATATCTGATATTGGTAATAAGATGCATT
Organism: Clostridiales bacterium; assembly: GCA_012518935.1. Classification (GTDB taxonomy): domain Bacteria; phylum Bacillota; class Clostridia; order Lachnospirales; family Lachnospiraceae; genus Mobilitalea. The sequence continues at coordinate 1,105 of JAAYRE010000174.1, read as the reverse complement.
CATATATTATAGATGTTCGCAATTATAATAGCTTGTTTGAGATTTTTCAAAAAACCCAGCCTGAAATTGTAATACATATGGCAGCACAGCCATTAGTAAGAGAGGGATATGCCAACCCAGTATATACTTATGAAACCAATGTTATTGGAACAGTGAATATATTGGAATGTATTCGCAACTCTACTAGTGTAAAATCTTTTTTAAATGTTACAACTGATAAAGTTTATGATAATAAAGAATGGGTGTGGGGATATAGAGAAGATGATGTTTTGAATGGTCATGATCCTTATTCCAATAGTAAATCATGCTCTGAGTTAGTAACCATGTGTTATAAAAGGTCTTTTTTTGATAATAAGTCAGTTGCTATATCAACTGCCAGAGCAGGCAATGTTATTGGTGGGGGAGACTTTTCTGACAACCGGATTATACCGGATTGTATAAGGGCTGCGATTAATAATGAAGACATTAATATTAGAAATCCATATTCAATTAGGCCTTATCAGCATGTGCTAGAGCCCTTATATGTATATCTAATGATTGTTGCAAAGCAGTATAATGATAAAAAATATGAAGGAAGTTATAATGTTGGGCCTGATGAGTCTGATTGTATTATGACTGAGAGATTAGTAGATTTGTTTGTACATGAATGGGGAAATAACCTCAGGTGGGTATGTAGTTATAATAAGGGTCCTCATGAAGCCAATTTACTTAAGCTAGATTGTTCAATGCTAAAATCTGCCTTTGATTGGTCACCTCGCTGGACTGTTGATGATGCCATCAAAAAGACTGTGGAGTGGACCAAATGCTGGCTAGCCCATGAAGATATTAATGAATGTATGGACAGACAAATAAATGAATTTTTTAGGTATAAGAATGAGGTATTAGTATGAGAAATGTAATAGTATCAGGAGCAAATGGCTTTATTGGAAGTGCTCTAGTTAATAAACTAATAGAAGAAAATATCAAAGTATTAGCATTAGATATGAAAGGTTGCAAGAATAATATACCTTCTCATGATCTTGTTACCTATATGGAGTTTGATATGTCTAATTCAAAAACCATTTTAGAAGATGTTGAAAAAGACAAATATGATACCTTTATACAT
>JAAYRE010000173.1 GCA_012518935.1 Clostridiales bacterium | reverse complement strand
TGTCCAAAATTATCATTTATATATTTTAAATTATCCATATCAGCACTAAAAACCATAATGTTGCTGTTATTCTCCACGCTTTGATCTAAATATGCTTGTCCCAAGGTATGGAGTGCTCTTCTATTATACAGTCCTGTCATTTCATCTTTAATTGACATATCCTCTAGCTTATAAACTAGTCTATTAAGCTCATTGTGTGTTTTAATATTCTCAAGGGCATTACATACATTAATAAGCCAACCCTGATAAGATGGCTTATATGCCTCAAATCGCGTAAAGCTGATTGCTGTATAACCATAACATTTTTCCTGATGATGAAGCATATTAAAATAGAAAAAACTAGGTTCATCATCCATATATATTGGTGGCAACAAGTCCCTTTTATGAAACTGAGCCTTCTGTAACCATTCTCCCTTCTTAATACCCATCTCCATAGTTATTTCGTCACTGCCATGAATTGTAAATGAGTCCGTATCTGGAAGAAATTTGTCCCAATCCTTATATAGGCACATATAAAAGGCGGAAAATCCTTCATTTAGATATGTATAGGAGGCTAATTTGTTATTAAGATCCTCATGAGATGTAACACCAGTCAAATCAATTGACATATAAGCATTATTTGATATGGATCTATCCTTATCCTCCACCTCTTTAATCAGGTTATTTCTTCTTCCTAGTAGATTCTCCGAATTATCCTTTAACTTGCAGCCACAAGATTCTCGAATATAGGTTATGCTTTTTAGATAAGTTGTTTTCTCCTTGGCTTTGTTTTGATTATGACCGTGTATAATATCGACGGCCTCCATGCCCATATCAAAAACAGGCATTCCCACTGTTGTTATAGGCGGTATAAAGTCCTTGGTCACCTCTATGTTATCGCAGCCTGCTACTGCTATATCTCTAGGAACTAAAAAACCCTTTTCAGCAAGAGCATTACATACAGTCATTGCCATATAATCATTGGCACAAACTATTGCTTCCGACTGCATCTTGGGGTCTGACATCCATTTATCTACTGCATCCTTGGCAGCAAACTTCCAGAAGTCCCCATAGCATATTCTATCCTCTTCAATTGGAATATTATTCTCCGTAAGAATTCTTTTGTATGTATTTAGCCTTTGAATGGATACTGGGTTTTCTTTCGGTCCAGTAAGCATATTTATCTTAGTATATTTATGATGATTTATTAAGTGGTAGATTATATCTTCCATTACATCATCATCCCTTATAAGGACATTGTAATAACCATCCATGGCTTGTCTTACACTTACAACCGGACAAGTAGAATGATTTTAATGTTTTCTTCGATTTTTGACTTATAGCCTTTTATTAACATGGTATCAGGAAGCATGATGATACCACTTAAATCCTTATATGATGGAAGATTTGCCACATTACTCTCCCCTATTTCATACCTAAGCTCCCCATAACCAAGAAAATTAGAAAAAATAGCAACATTATATCCTAAATCATAGGCACGGCTACAAATACCTCTGCATAATAAATCCTGATACTCTTGATGGGCTTGTGTAGCAAACACCCCTATTGTCTTTCGCTCATTACCAAGCATTTTATCCCCGCTTTCACTAGCTGAAATGTTATACATCTGCCATCATACTACTAGTTATATAATACTATATTTTTCTGACTTGTGGGACTTTTTTTTAAAAAAACAGCATAATTTTATGAAAGTTCGGAGCATTTTCTTATAAAGCAAAAAAGCCTCAACTTAATGAATTTAGTTGAGGCAATATCTGTTAATATTTATTGCAATAGATTTGCCCTAAGCCGCAAGGACCTTTTTTGTTTTTTCTGTTGGTACATTTTAAAATCGGCTTTGGCCAGGCATTCCTCCAAGGTGGTCTCTTCATTTGGAGCACAAAGAATCCATCCATAGCTTACATATACATTGAATTCTTCTTTCACACTTTGGTTGAAGGCATTTACCTTATCTATAAATCTTTTTACAAAGCGGTTAGCTTTGGCTTCATCATATTCCAGCCCAATAACTAAGAATTCATCTCCTCCAAAACGGGCACAAATCTCATCATCATCTGCTACAAAGGTTAAAGCCTCAGCTAATACTTTTAAAGCTATATCTCCTCCTGCATGACCGTAATTATCATTAATTTTCTTTAACTCATCCAAATCTGCTGATAATATCATAAGATTTACTTGCTTTTCCATAGCTTGATTCAAGTAATTTTCTCCAAGGCTTCCAAGACCTCTTCTGTTATACAGACCAGTTAACTCATCTCTTATATACATATCCTCTAATTTGTAGACAAGACGATTAAGCTCATTGTGAATCCGAATATTCTCCAAAACATTACTAACATTTATTAACCAGGCCTGGAAGGTCTTCATGTAGGTCTGTATTCTATCATATGCAATTGCAACATAGCCAAAATTCAGAAACTGATGATGCAATAAGGCCACATAATATATCATCGGTTTATCATCTGAGAATTGAGGGGGTATTAAGTACTTTTTGGAAAAACGTATTTTGCTATAATCCTGACGATTCTTTATGCCAACCTCCATAACCATTTCTTCAATGTTGTCACGGTTGAAAGCCTCATCTTCGTTAATAGTCTGCCAGTCTCTATACATACACATATAGAAATCTGTAAATCCTCTATTCTCATATACATAATAACGAAGCTTGCTATGTAACTCACTGCGTTTTGTAATTCCTGCAAAATCCGCTGACATATATGCATTCCTAGTTACTTCCCTAGTCAGCTCATTAATAACCTTATAGTAATATTCTTTTCTTACATTAATCTCCTTAGAGTAATCTTTGTTACATCCACAAGACTTTCTATATATTGTTTTTGTCTCTATATAGGAATTCTGCTCTTCCATATGCCCTTTATTAATGCGGTCTATTTTGTCTACCGCTTCTATACCCATCTTATCAATAGGTGTATTGACTGTCGTTATACCAAGAACATATTCTGATGAATCAATGGCATCATCACAACCGGATACGGCTATTTCATCTGGTACAGCTATACCCCTTCTTCCTAGCTCCTCCACTACTGTAATTGCCATGTAGTCATTGGCACAGATAATCGCTTGGGGCTTTGTATGAGAGTTAGATAACCAATATTCTACTGCATCTACACCCATACGCTTCCAAAAGTCTCCATAATAGATTCTATCTTCTTCAATAGGTATACCATATTCCGTTAAAACTCTTTTATATGATTCTAGCCTTATTTGTGAATCAAAATGATCCTCTGGTCCAGCTAAAAAGTTAAGCTTTGTAAATCCATGAACTTCAATAAAGTGCCTAATAACCTCTTCAAGAACCTTATTGTTATCTATTAAAACATTATAATAATCGTCAACTTTTTCCCTTATACTCACTACCGGACAATTACTTCTTTCTTTAATATTATCTCTAATCCGCTGCTCAAGGCCTTCAATAATCAAGGTGTCGGTAGCAATAATAATACCATCTAAATCCTCATAGTTTGGAATCTCTGTTATATGATTCTCTCCGCCTTCATATTCATCTTGTGCGTAACCTCCAAAACTAGTGAAAAATATGGCATTATAACCTAGCTCTTGAGCCCGTCTTGAAATCCCCTCACATAGGAACTCCTGATATTCATTATTAATATTAGAAATAAATATACCAATGGTTTTTCTATTATTAAAAAACACGTAATCTTCTCCTTACTATCAGATACGCCTTCCTACGACAGTTATATTAGAAAAAGTTCTTATAATTAAATAATATAACATTTTTGTACAGAAAACAATAGTTTTCTCACTATTAAACCTCGTTTTAATATTAAATGAGATTAGGAGAGAATCATTCTATCATTTGCAAAGCCACCACGGCTAATACTCTCAAACTTTTGCAATAGGTCTGCAACCTGTAACTTACTTTTTTCCTCACCTTTTACATCAAAGATGATTTTACCTTCATACATCATAATCAATCTATTACCATACATTATAGCTTGTTTCATATTATGTGTAATCATAAGGGTAGTAAGATTATTGCTTGTTACTATCTTCTGTGTCAAATCCATAACTCTATCAGCTGTCTTCGGATCTAGGGCTGCAGTATGCTCATCTAATAGTAGAATTTTAGGCTGTGAAAGTGTAGCCATAAGCAGGGTTAAGGCCTGTCTTTGACCACCTGATAGAAGTCCTACCTTACTGCTCATTCTATCTTCTAAACCCAAATTCAAATTCTTCAATTTATCCACATAGAGTATCTTTTCTTCTTTGGTAATTCCCCACCTAAGTCCTCTATGCTTACCTCTACGATAGGCCATGGCTAAATTTTCTTGGATCTCCATGTTAGCAGCTGTTCCCATCATGGGGTCTTGAAACACCCTACCTAAATGTTTTGCCCTTTTATACTCCGGAAGATTGGTCATGGATTCACCGTCTAAGATTATCCTTCCTCTATCTGGGGGATATACTCCTGCAATCAAATTTAGCATAGTGGATTTTCCCGCACCATTACCACCTATGACAGTAACAAATTCCCCCTTTTTCAAATGCAATGAAAGGTCATTAATAACCATTTTCTCATTTACTGTATTTTTGTTAAATGTTTTATGAATATTCTCAAAATATAACATTATCTATGACCCTCCTTTCTTACAAATGGGTTTTTCTTCTTTATGATTGGAATTGACAAGGCTATTGCAACAACAATTGCTGTTAGTAACCTCATATCACTGGTATCAAACCCTAGGCGAAGAACAAGAGCTACTATGATACGATATATTACTGAACCTACCAATACCCCAAGCATTTTTAAGGCAAAGTTTTTTGCTTTTAAAAATATAACCTCACCAATTACAATAGAAGCCAAACCTATAACAATTGCTCCTCTTCCCATTCCTACGTCTGCATATCCCTGAGTCTGGGTCACTAATGCCCCTGATAGGGCAATAAAACCATTACTAATAGAAAGACCCATAATCTTGGTCCAATCAGTATTAACTCCCTGAGCTCTTACCATTGCATCATTATTTCCAGTTGCCCTAATACAGGAACCTATCTCTGTACCAAAAAACCAATACAAAAATGCTACTGCTATTAATGAAAACACCAAACCTAACACCATAATAATCGAGGTTTGGATAACCGAATCCCTAATTCCAAGCTCAGCAGCCGAAGGTAATTTGTCTTTTATTAATGAAACCATTGTATTGTTGGCAACAAGTGAAGTATTAGGCTGTCCCATAATTCTAAGATTGATGGAATATAATCCACTCATGGTAAGAATACCCGATAGGATAGCTGCAATCTTCAGCTTAGTGTGCAAAAATCCTGTAATCATTCCTGCAACCATTCCGGATATCAATGCTAGAATCAGGCTTAAATATGGATTACCTCCTAACTTCACCACAAAAACAGCACTGACTGCACCCCCCAGTGCAAAGCTACCTTCACAAGTTAAATCTGAATATTTTAAAATTCTAAAAGTAATATATACACCCAATGCAAATATAGTCCATGTTAATCCTTGAGCTGCTGCTCCATATATTGATAAGAGTATTTCCATACAGTTCCAATCCTTTCTTTTATTTCTAGATCTTGCTTTTTATATCCTTCTTATATTGACTTCAAAAGGAGGGGTCATTACCTCCCCTCCATAATGTGCAATAAACAAAAGACTCTTTTTAATTATTATTGGTCAATTCCTCGGGAATCGTTATTCCTAGCTGGCCTGCCACTTCCTTATTAATCTTCAAGGTATATTCATCATCAGGAAGATATTCTATAGGCATTGTGTCTGTGGTGGCTTTTTCCTCTAAAATCCTGACTGCCTGTTCACCTGTCAGTCTTCCCAACTTATAGTAATCAATTCCATAGGTTGCAAGGCCTCCAGAATCCACCATGCTTTCTTCCCCACATATAATAGGAATCCCATTTGAATTTGCCACCATGGCTACTGTGGGCATACCAGAAGCAATAGTGTTATCTGTAGGTGCATAGATTGCATCCACTTTACCTACCAAGGACTGAACCACCTGTTCGATTTCATTGGTGTTGGAAACTGTGGCTTCTACAACTTCTAGGTTATATTCTTCTGCCGCCTCTATTGCCATTTCAACTTGTATTTTTGAGTTACTTTCACTGGAACTATATAAAACTGCAATTGTTTCTACACCGGGTACCAGCTGGGTCAATAATTCAATCTGTTTTTTAACAGGGGTAAGATCCGATGTACCTGATACATTACCACCCGGTACTTCATTAGATTTTACCAAACCAGATTCAGCAGGATCTGTGACAGCTGTGACCAAAACAGGTATATCTTTTGTAGCATTGGCTACTGCCTGAGCAGAAGGGGTTGAAATTGCCAATATTAAATCACTTCCGTCATTTACAAGTTTTGTTGCGATTGTATTAACTATTGACTGATCATTATGTGCAATCTGATAGTCTATAATAATATTTTCACCGTCTATGTATCCTGCATCTTTTAGTGCATCTACAAATCCTATATAACTGGCATCTAATGCCCCGTGTCGTACCAATTGGTTAACACCAATCTTTATTGCTTTTTCTTCTTTTCCACAAGCTGTAAAAATGCTGATTACCATTGTTAATACCAGCATACCAATAAAAATCTTTTTTATTTTCATTCCATTTCCTCCTCTGTAAAAGCCTTCGCTTTTACACTTTAATGCTTTGATACTTTGACGCTTTGACGCTTTTAATGGATAGAGTATACTATGTTTTTTTCTATAAGTCAAGACTTTCTTTGCAATGACCATAAAATAACAAAACCTTATTTTGTATATAATTTACTTATAAATCATAAATTAGTTATATAATTTATTCTGAGGTGTTATTATGAACATACATGTGGTTGAGCCGGGGGACACTATAGATTCTATTGCCAAGTTTTATGGTGTCTCAGCTGATATCTTGATTAGGGATAATGGACTGGTAAACGCCGATAATTTAGTAGTAGGACAATGTATTATTATTGCATATCCAAAGTGTGTTTATATTGTTCAGGAGGGGGATACCTTAATAAATATTGCTAAGTCCCATAATATTTCCATCATGGAACTATTACAAAACAATCCCTTTCTGTCAGACATAGAATATATATATCCAGGGGATAGACTTATAATAAGTTATTATAAAAAAGGTAAACTTGCCACCCATGGTATTGTTATGCCCTACATAGACAGAAATACCTTAAGAAAAACCCTGCCATACCTTACCACTCTTTCTGTAATAAATTATACTGTAACAGATGATGGCGATATAATTTCCTACTATAATGATACAGATATTATTCAGATAATAAAGGATTACAACACTTTGCCCTTGATGTTTTTAACAACATTAACTCTGCAAGGAGAAGCCAATTTAAGAGCCACCTATGATATTATATTAAATGAAGAATATCAAGATAGACTTCTAGAAAACATTCTTACTATACTAAGAGAAAAAGATTTCTATGGAATAAATATCTCCTTTGAATATGTCAGTAAATCAAACCTTCCCTATATTGAAAGTGCTTTTTCTAGGTTGTCATCTAGAATAACAGAAGAAGGATTTGTTGTTATAGCTACAATTAATCCCAATATGACCCTTATTGGAGATGAAGTATACTTTGCCAAGGTTAACTATTACGGCTTAAGTAATATTGCAGAAGGTATAACCTTCATGAATTATGAATGGTCTATCACTTCCAATCCCCCTTCTCCTGTAAGCTCTATCAACAGTATTAAGGCATATCTGGATTATCTTGTGGATACTATGCCTGTCCATAAGATAAACATAGGCATCACAAACGTAGGCTATAGCTGGGAACTACCTTATGTTTCAGGAATATCTGAAATTCATATTATTACCTATGACAATGCTATTCGTTTAGCATGGGATGAAGGAGTAGATATTGAATTTGATGAAGTATCTCTAACACCCTTTTTTGCTTATGCTGAGTCGCAAATTACCTTTCCTAGGGACTATATAGTATGGTTTATAGATGCTAGAACTATTAATGCTTTATTAGACCTTGTAAGAACATATAATTTGCAGGGAACAGGGGTATGGAACATAACAAGTTTTAATAATCAGTTGTGGTTGCTTATTAATTCTCAATTTAATATTGTAAAGTATGACTTGATAAATTAGTTTAAGTACATAACACTTGATATGGTATATTATGTTACTATATAATAAATCTATCAAAACAAAGGGAGGAAATATTAGACATGTTTCATAAGATACATACTATCAAAGTTAAGCATCTGCATAGAAGTCTATCAGTAATCCTAATTCTTGCCATGCTTATTATATCTTTTAGCGGATGCAGCAAATCTAAATCAAAAAATGATTTAGTTGATGATACAGTTGATGATATAAGTAGTCACTCCCCATCTACATCATCACCTAGTGTATCCCTAAAGAAAGACGATGTGCCCCTTGTATATGACGACAAGGCTATGCCCATATATATTGACCATATGGGGGCTGATTACGACGGAATCAGTTTGGTAGCAACATCCTTTGCTGAAGATGTTAAATTAGTTACCGGCCAGCATCCAGAGATTATAACAGAATCTGATAAACTAAGTGGCTCTGTTATACTTGCAGGCTCCATCGGTAATAATGAGATAATTGATTCATTAATAGCTGATGGTAAGATTGATGTTTCTATGATTAAGGACAAGTGGGAATGCTATAAGATACAGGTGCTTGATAATCCTATTGATGGCGTAGATAGGGCACTTGTTGTTGTGGGTAGTGATAAGAGAGGAACCATCTATGGCATTTATCATATTTCTGAAATGATAGGAGTTAGTCCCTGGGTATATTGGGGCGATGTTACTCCCGAAAAACAAGATTCTCTTATCTTTACTAAGGACGAGCTTAACACAACTTCAAAAGAGCCCTCAATAAAATACAGAGGCATCTTTTTAAATGACGAATATCCTTCTTTGGGTAATTGGGCTAGAAAAAAATTTGGTGGATTTAATGAAAAGTTTTATGATAATGTCTTTGAGCTTATACTTAGATTAAAAGGTAATTACCTATGGCCTGCTATGTGGTCAAATAACTTCAGTGAAGATGGCTTAAGCTCCAAGTATGCCAATGCTGAACTGGCAGATGCCTATGGTATTGTTATGGGAACCTCCCATCACGAGCCCATGTTTAGAGCTGGCGTGGAATGGCAACGTATATATAAGAACTACGGTTCAAGTAATACATGGGACTTTCGCGTAAATGAAAAAGCCATTACTAACTTCTGGGAAGATGGCTTAAAACGTAATAAGGACTTTGAAAGTATTATAACAGTGGGTATGCGTGGTGAAGCAGATTCAGCATTACATGGTACCGATGAAGAAAACATTGAACTACTAAAAAAGATTATAATTACTCAGATGGAATTACTTAAAAAATACAATCTTGAGAATTCTCCCTTGGTATTAACCTTATATAAAGAGGTTGAAAAATTCTGGTACGGAACAGCAAAAACAGAAGGTTTGCGTAATTGGGATGTCCTTGATAGGGTTACAATTATGCTTTCTGAGGACAACTTCGGAAATGTTCGAACCCTTCCCACCGCTGACGAGAGAGATAGAGAAGCCGGTTGGGGCATGTATTATCACTTCGATTATCATGGGGGTCCTCGTTCCTACGAATGGGTAAATACCATCCCTATAACCAAGGTGTGGGAACAGATGTCTATGGCTTATGACTATGGCGTTAGAGAGATTTGGATAGTTAATGTAGGTGATCTTAAGCCCATGGAGCTACCAATCTCATACTTTTTAGATTTGGCTTACGATTTTGAAACCTGGGGAACTGAAGGAATCAATAAGACTGATGAATATACTAAGCTTTGGGTTAAGCAACAATATGGACATATTATAGATGAAGATGCTATAGAGGGAATTGCTGGTGTTCTTAACGACTATACTAGAATGAATGGTAAACGTAAGCCTGAGATTACCTATGCATCAACCTACAGCTATGTCAATTTCAATGAAGCACAAAGGGTTCTTGAGGAAGCCTTTGAAATTGAAAGAAATGCTAAAATCTATTATGATATCATGCCTGAGGAATATAAGGATAGTTATTACCAATTGGTATATTACCCTGCTGTAGCTTCTGCTAATATTAAGAAAATGCAGATTTTTGCAGGACTAAATGATTATTACTACAAACAAAAGAGTGTTTTGGCCAATACTTATGCGGCTTTGACCCAGGAAAGTATCGATGCTGATACAGAGCTGACCTTTTACTACAATATGAAAATGTCAGGTGGCAAGTGGGAAAAAATGATGAGTTCAGCCCATATCGGATATACTACATGGAACGATGAGGGATGGCAATATCCAAGTGTAAACTATGTGACCCCCGAGCCAGATTACTCCATGATAGTATCAGTAGAGGGCTCTAATCTGGCGTATCCTTCAGGCACTGCAGACCTTCCTACATTTACAAACCTTAATAAGGAAGCTTACTGGATTACTATTAGTAACGGAGGCAGTGTTGAATTTGACTATAATGTATCCACTGATGCAGACTGGATTGTTGTAAGTAAAGATCAGGGTAATGTTTTATCCGGTGATGTGATAGAGGTACATATAGACTGGGATAAGATTACAAAGAGCTCTAATGGAGTTATTACAATAACTGCTGAAAGTGATAAGGTTGAAGTTAATGTTAACGCTCAAGTAATAGATACTCAAGGTCTTGATGAGATGACTTTTGTAGAAGCCCATGACTATGTATCTATAGAAGCTGAGCACTTCACTTCAAGGGAATCAAAAGCCGGAGTGGAATGGAAGGTAATAGATAATTACGGACGCTCCTTGTCCTCCTTAAAGATGTTTCCTACGGATGTTTCCTTCGAAAAGCCCGAGGAGGCCCCCTACTTGGAATATACTCTTTATGTAGATGAAGATGCTGATTATATACTGACCACCTATACTGCTCCGACAAATAATTTGTCTCATACTAGTAGATTAAAATACGGGGTACAGTTTGATAATAATACCCCAGTTATTGCTGATATATTGCCACCGGATTTTATAGCTGGCGATAGTAATGCATGGGGCAATGCTGTTATGGCAAATGCCTTAATAAAATCAACTCCACATCGTCTGACAAAAGGTACACATACCCTGAGATTCTACGGACTAGATGCGGGAGTAGTATTACAAAAGCTGGTTCTATCAAAAGGCCCTCTTCCTGCTTCCTACTTTGGTCCAGAGGAAAGCTATTATGTTGGTAAAGATATAGTACAGCAACCGACTATTTGTCATAAGGTGCCAAACTATTATACTATTCCTGGTACAGTTACATCTGACCACCTTAAATTAGATGGTAATCTCTACTTAGCTCCTGTGGTTATAACCTCCAAGGGTGAATATATTCTAACCTTAAAGGGAACAGCAACTCAGGATTCAGAGATAGGTGTTATAGTAGGAAATAAAATATTAGAATCATTACAGTGGAAGGCAGGAGAAACCACTGTTAGCTCCTCTAAAGCTATTGAACTCTTGCCAGGTGGTAGTAATCTTAGAATAGATATAAAAACAGGAGATGCTGTAATATGCGAAGCCACCTTAGAGCTCCCGGACACTAATGTATATTATCCTGTAGGCATAACTGCTTCCACTACTTTAAATGGCAGTAATGTTAATAATGTTCTAGATAAAGTTAAATCTACCACATGGCAGCCTGATGCCAATGACTCTAAGCCTTGGATAGAATTTGAATTTGACAGAGAGTATTACTTTGACCACCTAGTATTTAAAGGCTCATTAGATGCTGTTCAAGGTTATGATATATTAATTAGCGATTCCATTAATAATTGGACAAAAGTATATAGCGGAACAAGTATTGAAACAGGTAAAGATATATACATGCAGGGCACAAAGGCTATTAAGGGGAAGAAGCTGAAGGTGGAATTTACCAAGCTAGACGGTATCTTAGAGATATCAGAAATAGAGCCTGGACCTTATATCAACTGGGCCATGGAAGAAGGAAAAGCCACTGTCAAGGTATCATTGGAATCAGACATAGACAAGTCAACCATAATAGATGGGGACAGAATCAATCCTGGTTGGATTACACAGTCAAATCAAACTGTTACCCTGGATTTCGGTGAAGAAAGAACAATTGATACTGTTACTGTAATTGGTATCCAAGAATCTGTTAAGGATGGAAAACCTGGTGTAATTCCTACCGCAGAGATGACATCTGCTTTTGTTCAGAGACAATATACCGTTTCTTATAAGGACAGTAATAATAAATGGGTAACTGTAGCTGATTATATCACTGCACCGGATGGTAAGGAAACCGAACCCTTAAGAAAGGTTATCAACAAGATTCCTCTAGGAGAAGAAATCACTACTAGTTCTATTAAAGTAGATATAGGTACCTCCTACTGGATTAGATTAATTGAGTTAGAGGCAGTAGAAAGCATTAAAGTTAAGCCTGAATAAGTTAATACCAGCTTGGTAAATACAAGATACCAAGCTGGTTATATTTTTATAGCATTTCCCTTGTGACTTAGCTCTAGGGGAAGTGCTTATTGTTTACAGAGGTAAGAATAGAAAAAACGGAGAATGCTAGTTATTAATGATGGATAGTTTCACCTTGGGCTTCGTAGCTTTGACTTAAATGGTTTCCTCGGAAAGCTTAATGAAAGCCTAAACGCTGAGAAAATATGTCTTGGAACCTCTCTACTATCTGGAAAAATTGGTGAGAAGGTTTTTGCCGATGATTTCAGCCTCTTTCATGATGTATCCGATGAAGAATGCTGGCACAACAGTTTCTGTGACGGTGAGGGTGTAACATTAGATGGAGATAAGCTTCCATACATTGAAAAGGGAGTGGTCCTCCGTGGATATTCCGATAAGAAAATTGCCGACAAGTACGGCGTAGAGCATACAGGAAGCGCTTGGAGAAGCTTTACAGATATTCCTTCCAACGGAAATGTTAATTTTAGAATCATCCGAAGCCATAAGACCATAAAAGAGCTTCTGAATGGAAGAATGTCTATAATCCCAGTAAAATACAGCGGTGGAGGCTTTAACGATAAGGGTGAATATATTATGCCGGTGCAGCTTGCATATCTTTGCGACGGGGAAAAGATTTTAGGTCAGCTACCGGATTTTACTATTGTAAGCAGTATGTTTGATATGTTTGGAGATGATTTTATAGGCGTTGGTAGCGATAACCCTGTTTTTAACGATAAGCAGATTCTTATTAAATTTCGACTAGGTAAAGCAACTAACAATTCTTAATAAAAGAAAAAAGTCCTAACCCACAGCTCCTACGTCTGCAAATTAGAACCTTTTGTAACTGCGCCTCCGGGGTCTCGAACCCCGGACAACCTGATTAAGAGTCAGGTGCTCTACCAACTGAGCTAGAGGCGCATATTTTTGAACGCAAATGTTATTATAATGTATGATATAATATTTTGCAAGTACTTTTTTAAACTTTTTATATAAATATATTTATTTAACAATATTTACCGGAGTCTGCCAAAAAACCCATTAGGGATAAGCATCTAATATGTTTTTCTACAGTCTCCGGTATTCATATAACTTATTACTTACTTATTTTTGAGCATCAAGTTTTTCTGCTAATACATTCTTTGACACAACTCCAACAAGAGTGTCTACCACTTTACCATCTTTGTATAGTATCATTGTGGGAATGGTCATAACTTTGTACTGACTGGCAGTGTTAGGGTTGTCATCAACATTAAGTTTACCTATTTTAATTTCACCCTCATATTCCTTTGATAATTCATCTATAATAGGTGCCATCATCTTACAAGGTCCACACCAATCTGCATAAAAATCAACAAGAACTGGCTTGTCCGCTTCTAATGCTTCTTTATTAAAATTTGCATCTGTAAATTGAAATGCCATCTTTTTTCCTCCGTTCTTACTTCTTGAGTATATCTGTTCTTAACCCAAGATTAAAATGTTATTGTATAGTATCTCACTAAGTAAAAGTTATTATGTGATTTATATAATATTTGATGGCTATCAAATTGTCAACTTCTATATAAATCTATTACTTCTTTCTTTTTTTTGGGGTTCCATTTATAATTCCTTCAACCTCATCCCAAGATCTTTTGATTTGCATGATTTTTTTATTCAATTTTTTATTACCGGCAGTTGCTCTTGCTATTTTTTGCTTCAAATTAATCTTCATACTAATCTCTCTTCTTTTTTATTATAATGTATTAACAATGGACGCAAAATAGCACCTAACGATACATCTCCACCATGTGTATAGGCTTACCTTCTGATACAAATCGCTCCTCATACTCTGTCATTATGTTACCTTCGATATACTGGCTATTATGAAGATCATAGGTTATTTTATTGATTTGCCATCCCGCCACCTGGATTTCCTCTAAAGTAAAATCAAATAAGGGCCGGTTATCGGTTTTAAATATTACCACTCCATCCTTTTGTAAACATTTATCATACTTACTTAAAAACTGTCTGGAGGTTAGACGCCTTTTAGCATGACGTTCTTTAGGCCATGGATCCGAAAAGTTTAGATATACTTTATGGATTTCATCTTCAGCAAAAATGCTTGTTAAATATTCAGCATCAAATCTCATAAAATACAAGTTAGAAAGCTCCTCCTCCCGTCTTTTTTCTAAGGCCCTATACAGGACACTGGAGTATTTCTCTATGCCAAGATAATTAATATTCGGATTTTCTCTAGAAAGCTCCATAATAAATTTGCCTTTTCCTGTCCCAATCTCCAAATGAATTGGATTATTATTTCCGAATAATGTATTCCAACTACCTTTAAGTTTTTCAGGATCATTTATTACATACTTGTCCTTGGCCACTGCTTCCCTTGAACCAGTAATATTCCTTAGTCTCATCTTGATTCTCCTCATCTGTACCAATATTTATGATATCTCTTATTAAATGTGGTTCTTATAAGACTCATATTCTATTATAAGATTATAATTATAATCTATAAATACGTCAAATGTCACTTGTTTATATGGTTAAGGAATTAAATACAAGTAAACTATTTCAAAAAGCTGTGTTTTATAGTATACTTTAAAAGATGTAACTTTATTATGCAAGGAGAATAACAATGAAAGTTGTCGCTATTAATGGAAGTGCTAAGCAAAAAGGGAATACCTATCATGCTTTAAATATTGTCTGTGAAGAGCTGGAGAAAGAGGGTATTGCTACTAACATTATTCATGTTGGTAATATGAAATTAAAAGACTGCATTGCTTGCAATCGCTGTAAAGATGGTTATTGTGTACATAATGATGATATACTAATCAATATGATAGATGAGATATACGAAGCTGATGGTCTCTTATTAGGTAGCCCTGTATACTACTGTGGAATTTCTGGAACTTTAAAAAACTTTTTGGACCGTTTATTTTATGCAGATGATGGAAGGATGCGTCATAAAGTTGCTGCCGCCATATCCATTCCTAGAAGAAGTGGAGGTATACCTGCTTTTGATCAGTTGAATCATTATTTTCTTATATCTGAGATGTTAATTACTCCCTCCAACTATTGGAATGTAATTCATGGGGGTTCTCCCGGAGAAGTGTTAAAAGATTCCGAGGGGGTTTCCGTATTAAAAAACCTGGCTAGAAATATGAGCTGGATGATTAAGATGAAGGAATCCACTAAAAACACTATACCTGCACCCGATGCTTATCCCAGATCATGGACTAATTTTATTAGACAAGACCTATAATAATTAGAATTATTGATTTGGATATCTTGTTCTTTGTCCAATTTATGTATATAATATGACTAAAGATGTTTCATAAAAGGAAGGAAGTCTATTATGCTAGAACAACTAAAGAAGGAAGTCTATGAAGCAAACATGCTTTTATCAAAATATAAGCTGACCACCTTTACTTGGGGTAATGTTTCAGGGATTGATAGAAAACACGGATTAATAGTATTAAAACCTGGTGGAGTAGCCGTAGAAGATATAACTTTGGATGATATGGTAGTTGTGAATATGCAAGGTTTAAAAGTTGAGGGAAAAAGTCAACCAACTACCGATACTCTTACCCATATTGAGTTATATCGTGCCTTTCCTTTTATTAATGGAATTGCTCATTCTCATGCTAGATGGTGTACTATTTTTTCACAGATGGGATTAGGCATACCTGCTCTTGGCACTACTCATGCAGATTATTTCCATGGAGAAATTCCTTGTACTAGAAAATTAAGAGCTTACGAAATCCGCGGTGATTATGAAAGAGAAACTGGTTCTGTTATTGTTGAGAGATTTCAAAAAGGGAAACTAGACCCTGAAGAAATGCCCGGTGCCTTGGTCTGTAATCACGGCCCTTATACTTGGGGTAGAAGTCCAAAGGAAGCAGTCAACTATTCAGTTGTCATGGAAGAAGTTGCATTTATGGCTTGGCATTGTATGGCCCTTCCCGACAGATACCTTGTTCCAATGCAAAAAGATTTATTGGAACGTCACTTTAGTAGAAGACACAATAAAAACAGACTTAAAAATCAGATAGATACAGACACCAATCTATCATAAAGAATATAACCTTTAAGTCCTTCATTTTTATGGTTATCATGGAGGTTTTATGAAAAAAATAATTTCTTTTTTATATATATTTATTATGTTGACATCCTGTAACTTGCCTTATGTAACTGCAGCTAATATTGATAATCTTAGCTCCTGGCCACAAGGTCCTGATGTATACGCAGAAGCAGCTATTGTTATGGAAGCTTCAACAGGACTTATTCTTTATGGAAAAAATATTGATAAGGCATATTATCCAGCTAGTATTACTAAGATTTTAACTGCTTTACTTGTAATTGAAAATTCTTCTCCCGGTGAGATTGTTACATTCTCCCATGATTCCATCTTTAATGTTGATCGTAAAAGCTCTCTTATAGGAATCGATGTGGGCGAACAGCTTACCATGCAACAATGCTTATATGCCATACTTTTAATGTCTGCAAATGAGGTAACATATGCTGTTGCAGAACATGTGGCAGGGGATATCCCAACCTTTGCTAACATGATGAATGAAAGGGCAAAGGCAATTGGATGTAAAAATTCAAATTTCGTAAATCCCCATGGGCTTCCTGATGATAATCATTACACCACAGCCTATGACATGGCTTTAATCACTAGAGAAGCAATGAAGAATGAAACTTTTAGAAAGATTACAGGTACAAGAACTTCACAGATACCCGCTACTAACAAGACTGATGAAATAAGATACCTTAGAAATCATCATAAATTTATATTAAAGCAAGATTATACTTATGATGGAGCAATCGGTGGCAAGACAGGATTTACAAGCAAAGCCAGATTTACTCTTGTAACCATAGCTAAACGTGGTGATTTAGAGCTTATTAGTGTTATCTTAAAAGTTGACACATCAGATAATCAGTATAGGGACACCACAAAGCTATTAGACTTTGGATTTGACAACTTTTCTATATATCCCATAAATGAATTAGAGAGTCCTAATAGAGTAAAAGAATCTCCCTTCTTCACAAGATATAATTCTATACTGGATTATACCAATAGTTTTATTAAAACAGATGAAAAGGGTTATCTAGTTCTTCCTAACACAGCTTCATTTAAAGATGCAAAAAAAGAGGTCTCCTTTTATCCTGAAGTAGAGATAAAAGAAGGCCGTAATGCCATTGGTAGAATATCCTATACCTATGATGATATGTATGTAGGCGGTGCTTATATCTTATATGATAATGTTGAAACACCTACTCTTACCCATACACAATTAAATAAGACTCCTTCAAATGAATTTACAAAGGAGACGGAGTCCAAAACTTCCGATGGATATTTTCGTCCTATTATTATAGGATTAATTGTGGGTGGATTTGTATTGATAATTGGCCTATATTTTGTTCTAGTAGAACGACCTAGACTAAAGCGGAGGAGTAATTATCTTAAAAAACGTGCAAATCGTAGAAGAAATTATTCTGACGATGATTATCTTGATTTATAA
Organism: Clostridiales bacterium; assembly: GCA_012518935.1. GTDB lineage: Bacteria > Bacillota > Clostridia > Lachnospirales > Lachnospiraceae > Mobilitalea. The sequence goes on along the minus strand of JAAYRE010000173.1, from coordinate 48 downwards.
GGTTACTCTTAGTAATCATGACCACCCGTCAAACGGGTGGTTTGCTCG
>JAAYRE010000172.1 GCA_012518935.1 Clostridiales bacterium | reverse complement strand
TGGTCATGGATCCATGCTGTTATATTCATTATTACATTTATTTGGATATGGTTTAACATCAGAGGATTTATCACAATTTAGACAGGACGGTTCTTTAACACCAGGACATCCTGAGTATGGCCATACTGTTGGTGTGGAAGCAACAACCGGCCCTCTTGGTGCAGGAATGGCCATGGCTGTTGGTATGGCTATGGCAGAAGCTCATCTTGCTTCAATTTTTAACAAAGAAGGTTATCCTGTTGTTGACCATTACACCTACGTTCTTGGTGGAGATGGTTGTATGATGGAAGGTATAACATCAGAGGCAATGTCACTGGCAGGAACATTGGGACTAGGCAAATTGATTGTACTTTATGATTCCAATAATATTACTATTGAAGGAAGTACAGATATTGCATTTACAGAGGATGTTGAGAAGAGATTTGAATCATATGGTTTCCAGACTCTAGTAGTTGAAGATGGTAATAACCTAGAGGAAATTGGTGCTGCTATAGAAGCTGCAAAGGCTGACCTTACTAGACCTTCCATGATTACAATCAAGACTAAGATTGGTTATGGTAGTGCTAAAGAAGGCATGGCAAGCTCCCATGGAGAGCCTTTAGGAGTTGATAATGTAAAAGGACTAAGAGAGAAATTAGGCTGGACCAGTGAGACTGCATTTGAGGTGCCTGAAGAAATTTATGAAAACTATAAGGCTATTGCTAGAGAAAATGCTAAGGTTGAAGAGGAATGGAATAAGCTTTTTGATAATTACTCAAAGGAATTCCCTGAGTTGAAAAAGTTATGGAATCAATACCATGATGAAAATGCAGCAAAAGACCTTATTAACGACGATGAATTCTGGGCATTTGATGATAAAGCTCAGGCAACAAGAAATCTGTCTGGACAGGTCATAAATAAAATCAAGAACCATCTACCTAACTTTATTGGAGGAAGTGCTGACCTTGCTCCTTCCACAAAAACATATATGGATGGCATGGGAGATTTCTCAAAAGAGGACTACTCAGGACGCAACCTGCACTTTGGTGTTAGAGAATTGGCTATGGCGGGAATCGGTAATGGTATGGCTCTACACGGTGGATTAAGACCGTATGTTTCTACATTCTTTGTTTTCAGTGATTATACAAAACCTATGGCAAGACTGTCTTCACTTATGGAAGTGCCTCTAACTTATGTATTTACCCATGATAGTATTGGAGTTGGAGAAGACGGTCCTACCCATGAACCTATTGAACAATTAGCTATGCTAAGAGCTATGCCTAATTTCACAGTATATCGTCCTGCAGATGCTACAGAATGTACAGCAGCTTGGTATTATGCTATTACTTCTACTAAGACACCTACTGCTTTAGTTTTGTCTCGTCAAAACCTACCTCAGCTTAAAGGATCTTCTAAGGAAGCCTTAAAAGGAGCTTATATTATATCTGATTCTAAGAAGGATACCCCTGATGCAATTATTATTGCTACAGGTTCAGAGGTACAATTAGGTATTGGAGCTCAGGAAGAGCTGTTAAAGGAAGGAATTGATGTTAGGGTAGTTAGTATGCCATCTATGGATGTATTTAAGGAGCAATCTGAGGAATACAAAGAGAGCATATTGCCCAAAAAAGTAAGAGCTAGGGTAGCTGTTGAAGCTTTAATTGGTTTTGGCTGGGGAGATTATGTTGGTCTTGACGGTGCAACAGTTACTATGAATAGCTTTGGTGCTTCTGCACCGGCCAATACTCTATTTGAGAAATTTGGCTTTACAGTTGATAATGTAGTTAAGGCAGTAAAGGGAGTAGTTTCAAAGTAAGACATTAAATATTGCGAAACTCTTTCTTGTAAATATAACTTGTTAAGAAGGCTAAGGATTTGGATTAAACCCCAGATCCTGGCCTTCGTTTGATTTCTAATGAAATTTTAACCTAGATCTGTTGAAAAATAATCATGCAACAGATACAATAATAGTCAGATCCAGTATTCAAGAGGGAGCAGATAATAAGGAGGGGTTTATAGTGGCCAGAATATTAATAGTAGAAGATGAATTGAAGATTGCTAGGTTTCTAGAATTGGAATTAAAGCATGAGGGCTATGATGTAATAATCACTGGTGACGGAAGACAAGGCCTGGAAAAAGCCTTAAATGATGATGTCGACTTAGTTATTCTTGATATAATGCTTCCAGGTATTAACGGAATTGAAGTGTGCAGAAGAATTCGCCATGAATCTCAGGTCCCTATTATAATGCTTACAGCTAAAGATGATGTGTCTGATAAGGTGGCAGGGTTAGATACTGGTGCTGATGACTACATGACTAAGCCTTTTGCTATTGAGGAATTATTAGCAAGAATCCGTGTAGCACTGAATAGAAAACAAAATAAGAAAGAGCCAAAACCTACCACACTTCAAATAAAAAAATTAAAACTGAATTTAGCAAGCCATAGTGCCTATTATGGTGATGACGAGCTGACCCTTACTAAGAAAGAGTACGAATTACTTGAATACATGATAAAAAATAAAAACATTGTGCTTAGTAGGGAACAGATGCTGAATAATGTATGGGATTATGAATACTTTGGCGACACCAATGTTGTTGATGTCTATATTAGATATTTAAGACAAAAAATCGATGAGAAGTACGGAATACATTTGATATCAACTGTCCGTGGAGTAGGATATATCATTAAGGATAATGACCAGTAATTGATAGTGAGTATTCTGAAAGAGGTTTTATAAAGGTAAAGGAAGCAGGGAAGATATGGAGAACACCAGATGGGACAAATTTCTAGAAGCCTTACGAAAAATACTAATAAAAGTTATTCTCCCAATCCGTAAAAAACGAGAAAAATTTTTAAGTAACCTAAGACTATCCATTATGTTACGAATATCCATGGGATACTTAAAGTTGCTTATAACCCATGGGATTTTACTTATGATAGGAATTTTCATTCTCTATATGTATACAGAGAAGAAGAATTTTGGTGTGATGGCTGACGATATAATTGCTTCCATACAAGAAGTTGATGGAAGTATATATATCAACCCTTATTTTATGCAGGGGCTATCAATGAAGATTGAACATATAGAAAGTCGTAATGAGGTTTATAATGATATAGCATATGATCCCACATCGGACAAAGCTTTCTTTCATGGTATACATTTTGATAGAAAGAGCGATAATCATATATTAGTAATAAATGAAATAAAAGAATTTATCATCAACAATGATGACTATCTAGGGACATTCCAATATGATTTAACCGGAAGCTATTATAGCTTCCTTTCTATGCTGTGGAAACTAATAATTCTCTATATAATTATTGTAGCTATGATTATTCGCAAAGGAAGAAAAAATGATGATGATTTTATTGAACCTATTCAGATTATGTCAGCAACAGCAAACCGGCTAACTGCTCATAATCTACATAGTGAAAGGCTTAATATTGAAGGGACAAAAAATGAATTAAAGGATCTGGCCAATGTTATAAATCAAATGCTTGATAGGATTGAGACTTCTTATGAAAGTCAGAAGCAATTTGTTTCTGATGCATCCCATGAGCTTAGGACACCAATAGCAGTAATTCAAGGTTACTCTAACTTGCTAGATAGATGGGGGTCCTCCAATGAAGAGGTGCTTCAAGAATCAATAGAAGCTATACAAAACGAGTCCCGCACAATGCAAGACTTAGTAGAAAAGCTTTTATTTTTATCAAGGCATGACAAGAAAACATTAAAATTGAAAAAAAGGCGTTTTAATATGAGGCCTATGGTAGAAGATATGGTTAAGGAGACAAAGCTTTTAGCTTTCAACCGCATTATTAAGGCTCCAGAATTGGAGGATGTTCATATATATGGGGATGAGCAAGCCCTAAAGCAGGCCATTAGAATATTTATAGACAATGCTGTAAAATATTCCAAGGATGGGGATGAAATTACAATCCTATGTAATAATAAAGAAGGAGACTGTGTAATCACAGTTAGGGACACAGGAATTGGTATGACTAGAAAAGATATAGAGCATATATTTGATCGTTTTTACCGCTCAGACGAGGTAAGAAGTCAAAACATAAGTGGCCATGGGCTAGGTCTATCTTTAGCAAAACTTATAGTCCTTGCACATGTAGGTAAAATTAAAGTTCGCTCACAGTTTAAAAAAGGGACAAGCTTCATAATCACCATACCAAAGAAAAGATTTTAGACCACACAAGTTAACATAAAGGGCTATTTCATAAGATTTCAGAGGATATTAGTAGCACTACTACCAATACCCTCCTTATATCTTATATGAAACAGCCTTAGATGTTCTTAAATTGAGCCATATAAAGCTCATAATACAATCCTTTTTTAGCAAGCAATTCTTCGGAGCTACCTTCCTCTAAAATCTTACCCTGGTCTATAACAAAAATTCTATCAGCCTTACTAATTGTGGATAAACGGTGGGCAATAACAAAGGAGGTACGGTCTTTAAGGAGAGCTTCAATACCTTGTTGTACAAGCACCTCTGTATGGGTATCAATGCTTGAGGTGGCTTCATCAAGAATCAAGATCTTAGGCATGGAAACCATTGTTCTAGCAAAGGCCAGCAGTTGTCGTTGTCCAATAGAAAGGCTGCCACCCCGTTCTCTTAATTCCGTATCATAACCTTTTTCTAGTTTCATAATAAAATCATGGGCATTAACAGCCTTTGCAGCTTCTATTATTTCTTCATCTGTAGCATCAAGCTTACCATATCTGATATTATCCTTTATAGTTCCGGAGAAGAGGAAGTTATCTTGAGTCATGATACCCATTTGCATGCGTAAACTTTCAATGGATACATCCTTTACATTATATCCATCAATATATACATTACCCTCTTGTACATCATAAAATCTGCTTATAAGATTTACAATGGTGGTTTTTCCTGCACCGGTAGGTCCAACCAAAGCAATGGTTTCGCCGGGCTTTACTTTAAAGCTAACATCATTGAGAACCTGAGTGTCTTTATCATATGAAAAACTTACATGGTCAAAAGTTACCTCACCATTAATAACAGGCATTTCAGAGACATTGCCTGCATCTGCTACCTCTGGTTTGGTATCCAGGATTTCAAAGACCCGTTCAGCACCGGAGATATTAGTAATAAGCTTGTTATAAAAGTTACTTAGATTCATGATAGGATGCCAAAACATACCTATGAATATGCCAAATGAAATCAGAGTGCCTATATTTACTGCACTAAAACCTAATATCTTAATGGCCACATAATACATAGCTAGAGATCCCAATCCCCAACTAATATCAACAACCGAGAAGAAAGCATCGTTTATAATAATAGCGTGCATAAATGAACCTCTGTGCTCATCAAGCAGCTGGTCAAAGTCTTCTTCAGTTTCGTCTTCTGCATTAAAACTCTGAATAACTTTCATACCTGACAAGTCTTCGTGAATAAAGGCATTGAGATTGGAGCTTTTTTTCCTATGAATTCTCCACCTTTGATGGGAACGGGTTTCAATGTACCAAAGACCTATTATTAATATTGGTAAAGTAGATAACGAAGCCAGGGCTAATTTCCAGTTCTTGATCAGCATTATAATAGCCACGGCACATATGGTTACAAAGTCTGGTATAAGTGTGGTTACACTATCAGATAGAACATCCTTTAGTGAATTTACATCACCAATAATTCGGGCAAGTATCTTACCTGTAGGTCTTGAGTCAAAGAAATTGAAGCTAAGTGTTTGTATGTGGGTATATAGCTCCTGTCTTATGGTTAAGAGCACATCATTTGACATCTTAGCCATCAGATACATTCTTGTCTTAACTAGTAAAATAAGTACTATATTTAATCCTAATGTAAATGCTACTAACTTAATTAATCCATCTTTATCTTTGTAGGCAATATGAATATCAACAGCCCTTTCTATTAATAGAGGATTTATAATTGATATTGCCACTGTAGTTAACATTATTAGTACAACAATAACTATTGTAATACGATATGAAAGAAGATATCGAAACAAGCGTAGGATAGTTGTTTTTTTACTAACTGAGCTCATTTCCTCGTCTTCTCTTATAGCATTTATTGACATGTTTGCACCTCCCAATTGTCAGAAGCCAGATGAGTATTAGTATTTGACAATGCATAATCTCCATACTGTGCCTGATAAGTTTGATAATAATATCCCTTTTCCTTTAGAAGTAAATCATGGGTTCCTCGTTCAGTTATCTTACCGTCTTTTAAGATGATAATTTCGTCTGCATTTCTAACAGCGGAAATTCTATGGGCAATTATTATCTTTGTTGCTGGTATTTGAGTCAAGGATTTTTGAATCATATGTTCAGTCTCCATGTCAAGGGCTGAAGTGGAGTCATCTAGGACCAGGATAGGAGTCTTTTTGGCAAGGGCCCTTGCAATGCTGATTCTCTGTTTTTGTCCACCAGATAGTCCTACTCCTCTTTCTCCAATAATGGTTTCATATCCATCATCCAACTTATCAATAAATTCACTGGCCTGTGAATACCTTGCAGATTCAATAATCTCTTTTTCTTTTATACAAGCCCTTTTGCCCATTTTAACATTTTCATTAATGGTATCTGAGAATAAGAAGACATCCTGCATAACAAGGGATATACTGCTTCTTAATTGTTTTAAGGATAAATCCTTTATATTAACACCATCTAGTAAGATTTCCCCTTCAGATACATCATAAAACCTTTGTAAGAGATTTATTATTGAGCTTTTACCTGTACCAGTGGCACCCATAATTCCTATGGTTTTTCCTGCATCTAAACTAAAGGAAATATCCGAAAGGATTGACTTATCTTTAATGGTTAAGGAAACATTATTAAATTCAATAGAGCCCTTAACCTCATCAAGAACAAGGGGGTTTTCTGGCTCAACAATATCTGGCTTTTTGT
>JAAYRE010000014.1 GCA_012518935.1 Clostridiales bacterium | reverse complement strand
GACTCCTTCTACTGCCGTCAGAAGGTACGATAATCATATCACCCCTGTATGAAAGAGTAAACGCTACTTGTGCAAAAGTAAACTCCACCGCTTAATAGAGGAGTGGAATTAAACTTTTCAATTTTCAGGAAGTATATTTTTTAAAAAAATACTTGCTTTATGGAACTTTCTATGATAAAGTATGTTATTGTGAGATTGATGGTCCTCTGTTACCTTATGTATTATGAACATCAAAATAATTAGGAGGTCACAAAATGAGCGATATTATTAAACAAATCGAAGCAGAACAGCTGAGAACCGATTTAAAAGATTTTAGAATTGGTGATACAGTTCAGGTTTATGCTAAAGTAAAAGAAGGTAACCGTGTAAGATTACAGGTGTTTGAAGGCACTGTTATCAAGAGACAGAACGGTGGTTCCAGAGAAACATTTACCGTTAGAAAAACTTCCGGTGGTGTTGGTGTTGAAAAGACTTGGCCCCTTCATAGCCCTACAATTGACAGGATTGAAGTAACAAGACGTGGTAAAGTTAGAAGAGCTAAACTTTTCTATCTACGGGATCGTGTTGGTAAGAAGGCTAAGGTTAAGGAATTATTACGATAATAACAAGAAAGGACATACCTCGTGTATAGTCCTTTTTTATTGACATAAGAGTGACAATATGTTAACTCTAGGTTCTAATAAATCCTTGTAAGCTTTTCTGTTTCAAGATATAATTAAGGAGTCAATATTTTTATATAGAGATAGGTCCATATATGAAAATGTTTTTCATATGAAAGAGGTGACATTAGATGGAATTTGATTTTGAGCGGGAAAGTAATAAGCCTGCTGTTATGAAAATATTAATTGAGATATTTATTTGGGCAGCTCAGATTGGAGCAGTAATATTTATTGCATATTTTATTGTTTATTATTGCGTTGAAAAAACCAATGTAATAGGCCATTCTATGGAAAACACTCTTGATGCCGATGATACAATTATTATTAATAAATTTACCTATCTAGTATCTGATCCTGAACGCTTTGATGTTATTGTTTTTAAACAAAGTGGAAAAGAACACAGTTATTATAATATTAAACGTATTATTGGACTACCTGGTGAAACCATATTAATAAAGGATGATAAAATCTATATCAATGGAAATATTATCACCGATATAGTAAATGTAGAGCCTATGATAAATTATGGTCTTGCAGAGGAAGAAATCACATTGGAGGAAAATGAATATTTTGTATTAGGTGATAACAGAAATAATAGTGAGGATAGTAGGTTTGCCAGTATCGGTAATATTACCAGGGATGAGATTATCGGAAAAGCTGCACTACGTCTTTCACCATTTAATTTTATTAGTAAACTTAACTTAGTTGAATCACAAGATTAGAAAACGAGGTATTATAATGAATTTACAATGGTATCCCGGTCATATGGCCAAGGCCAAACGTATGATGCAGGAGAACATAAAATTAATTGATGTAGTAGTAGAATTAGTGGATGCAAGAATTCCATTGTCTAGTAAAAATCCAGATATTGATGCTTTAGCTAAGAACAAGTCTAGAATTATTTTGCTGAACAAGTATGATATGGCTGATCCAAAATATAATGACTTATGGAAAAAGCATTTTGAAGAAAATGGATATTATGTAGCCTTGGTTAACTCTAAAAGTGGCCAAGGAGTTAAGCAGGTTAAGGACATAATATACAAAGCCTGTGAGGCTAAAATAGAGCGAGACAGGCGTCGTGGCATTATTAATAGACCTGTAAGAGCTATGGTTGCAGGAATACCCAATGTTGGTAAATCTACTTTTATTAATAGTTTTGTAGGTAGGGCCAGCACTAAGACCGGCAACAAACCTGGTATAACCAAGGGTAAGCAATGGATTAGGTTAAGTAATAAGGTAGAGCTTTTAGATACACCAGGTATTTTATGGCCAAAATTCGAAGACCCTAGGGCTGGTATGTCTCTTGCCCTTATTGGCTCCATTAATGATAATATCATTCCTATGACAGAGCTTGCTTGTGAGCTGATTCTATTCTTGAATAGACATTATCCAGATGCAATTAAGCAACGTTATGATATTGAAGTACCCAAAATCATGAATGAAATAAAGGACACTATTAGTACCTTAGAAAACATTGCCATCAAGCGTTCATCTATTATGAAAGGTGGAGAACCGGATATAGATAAGGCGGCCCTTATCTTATTAGATGATTTTAGGAGTGTAAGATTAGGTCAAATAACTTTAGAATTTCCAGAATAATAAATTACTAAGGAAAAGGAAGTGCATACATTTATGGGGCTAGATAAAAAACCTTATAATAAAACCATAGCTGTAATTAAGTTAGAATTTATGAATGCAGCTATGGATGATATACCTGAATTAATAAAAGCCTATGAATCTGATACAAGAAGCGGTGTTATTAACATCTGTAAGCAGTACATATCAAAGCTTGAAGCATATCAAAATGAAATAGATAGAACCGAGCAAATGAAGCATTATGAAAGAATGTATAAGGATTATACATATATATGTGGTATTGATGAAGTGGGCAGAGGACCCCTGGCAGGGCCTGTAGTGGCTTCTGCTGTCATATTACCTAAGGACTGTGATATATTATATATAAATGATTCCAAGAAGTTAAGTGAAAAGAAAAGGGAAGAGCTCTATGATAAGATATTAAAAAATGCTATATCCTATGGTGTTGGCTCTGCCCACGCCGGAAGAATAGATGAAATCAATATTCTTCAGGCCACATTTGAAGCTATGAGACAGGCAGTTAATAAGCTAGAATATAAGCCTGATATCTTATTAAATGATGCCGTAACCATACCTGATCTAACTATCCACCAGGTTCCCATAGTAAAAGGTGACTCAAAGAGTATATCCATTGCAGCAGCCAGCATCCTAGCCAAGGTCACTAGAGATAGGTTAATGGTCGCTTATGATAAGGTGTTTCCCGGCTATGGGTTTGCTGATAATAAGGGCTATGGCTCAGCTGAGCATATAGAAGCCCTTAAGCGATTGGGTCCATGTCCTATACATAGAAAGAGTTTTATTAAAAACCTTATATAAGATATGATGATGTATAAGTTTCTTTATTATCATGATAATATTTGAACAATTATACTAAAGGTGATTTTTTATCATATATGGAGGGATTATAATGAATAAAGATAAATATAATAAAAATAATAAAACAGCTGTTGCTTTATCATATAATCCCGAAGAGACAGCTCCTAAAATTATTGCCAGTGGTAAGGGGCATCTAGCTGATAAGATAATTGATAAAGCTAATGAGGTAGACATACCCATTCATCAAGATAAGGCCTTGGCAGATACTTTATCCCGATTAGAGTTGGGTTCATATATTCCTCCTGAGCTTTATGAACTTGTAGCTGAGATTCTAGTCTTTGTTGACAAGATGGACCGGATAAAAGGTAAAATTGATTAAAGTATTTGTATAGGAAGATGTATTTTATCTATAGATTAAAAGATATTAGGTAGGTTGACTTGTATAGGGTGGCGTATTATTCCAGATATTACAAAAGATAATAAGAAGGTAAGTTGACTTGTATAGGATGGCGTATTATACCTATATTACAAAAGATATTAAGAAGGTTGGTATAACATGAACAAGAGAGAAACCGGTTCCAGGTACGAAGATCAGGCTGCTAAATTTCTTGAAGATAAGGGATATATAATTCTAGAGAAAAATTTTAGATGTAAATTAGGGGAGATTGATTTAATAGGAAAATCTGAGAATTATTTATGCTTTATAGAAGTAAAATACCGTTCAGACAGTGGGCATGGATATCCATCAGAAGCTATTGATTATAGGAAACAAAAGCGAATTATTAACTCTGCCATGACTTATATGAATCTTCATAGACTTCCATTAGATACCCCTTGTCGTTTTGATGTAGTAGTAATACTTAATCAAGAATTCAAACTAATTATAAATGCCTTTGAAGGTAAGTAGAAAGGTTGAACATATGATATTTCGTGACAGTAATAGGGCAAGAATTAACAGAACAGGTAAAGTACCATTTCTTGAATTTCCGCCCTTATCAAATATACCATTTGTAATCCATGGATTCTCTACTAGACAGGGTGGTGTCAGTAGGGGAATGTTTTCATCTATGAATCTTGGTTCCGGCTCATCCCCTTATCAAGATGAACCTGCCAATATAAGAGAGAATTTCCTACTAATTACAGACAGTCTCGGTCTTGATCCTAACTCTTTGGTTTTATCTGATCAAGTCCATAAGACAAGGATTAGATTAGTAGATGAAAAGGACAGGGGTAAAGGATTTTCAATTCCAAGGGATTATGAAGAAATTGATGGTTTAATCACAAACAAGCCTAATTTAACCTTGGTAACCAAATATGCAGATTGTGTACCCTTGTATTTTGTAGATCCCATTAATAAAGCCATTGGTCTTTCCCACTCTGGCTGGAAGGGAACAATAGAGAAAATTGGGGAAATAACTGTGAAAGAGATGGGTAAAGCCTTTGGTAGCCATCCCCAAGATATTATTGCAGTTATAGGACCATCTATTTGTATGGATTGCTATGAAGTAGGAGAGGATGTGGCCATTGAATTTCGGAATGCTTTTCCAAGTGTAGGGCAGAATACTAACATATCTATAGATGAATTAAGTCCAATTCTTATAAAGAACCATAGAGATAGATACCAACTAAACCTATGGGAAGCTAATAAAAGAATACTACTTAAGGCTGGACTTTGCAATGCTAATATCCATATTAGTGGTGTATGTACAGCATGCAATAGTGAGCTTTTATTCTCCCATCGAAAATCAAAAGGAAAAAGAGGAAGCCTTGCAGCATTCCTGGCTATAAGATAATAAAGAAAGATTGGTGTAACAAATGCAAGATAAGGCAAAAGCACATATTATACAAGAAATAGAAGAGGGAAGCATAGCTGAAGAAATGGGGCTTACCCCTGGTGATGAATTAATCTCTATTAATGATACAATCATAAAAGATGTCTTCGATTACCATTATCTTATTAAGGATGAAGTTTTAAGTGTTATTATAAAAAAACCTGACGGAGAAGAATGGGAACTTGACATAGAGAAGGATTATGATGAGGATTTGGGCATAGTATTTGAAGAAGGATTAATGGATTCTTACAGGTCCTGTCGTAACAAATGTATCTTCTGTTTTATTGATCAGATGCCACCGGGAATGAGAGAAACTTTATATTTTAAAGATGATGATGCAAGATTATCATTTTTGCAGGGTAATTATATTACGTTAACAAATATAAGTGATGAAGAAATAGACAGGATAATTTTTTATAAATTATCTCCTATTAATATTTCAATTCATACCACTAACGAGGAACTTAGATGTAAGATGCTTAATAATCGCTTTGCAGGAAGCTCATTATCTAAGATGAAGAAGCTAAAAGATGCTGGTATTACCATGAATGGTCAAATCGTTCTATGCAAGGGATGGAATGATAAAGATGAATTGGAAAAAACCACTCATGATTTATCTGCCTTTCTTCCCGAACTGCAAAGCGTATCCATTGTTCCTGTGGGACTTACAAAATATAGGGACAACTTATCAGTCCTTGAGAAATTCTCAAAAGAAGATTCTAGGGAAGTAATTGAAACTATTCACCGTTGGCAGAACATTTTCCTAAAACATTATAATACAAGATTTATCTATGGTGGTGATGAATGGTATATTAATGCTGACTTACCTATTCCAGATGAAGACTCCTATGATGGATACCCCCAGATTGAAAACGGTGTCGGTATGCTCAGGTCATTTATAAATGAATTTAATGATTATTATGAGGAGCTTAAAGGGGATGATAGAAGAAAAGACCTTTCACTGGCAACAGGGGTATTAGCAACTCCCTATATACTGGATATGGTTAAAAGACTTAATAGTAAATACCCTAAGATAAATGTTAATGTATATACTATAGAGAATAATTTTTTTGGAAAGAATATAACTGTAGCAGGACTTCTTACAGGTCAAGATATTATAGAACAATTAAAAGGTAAAAAGCTAGGTGATACCTTGCTTTTGCCTGATGTACTGCTTCGTCATGGAGAAAATGTCTTGCTAGATGACCTTACCCTTGATGACATTGAAAGAACTTTACAAACCAAAATCAGTATTGTACAATCAGATGGAAAGTCTTTCATTGATTCATTACTTGATATTTAATTAATATTTTGATGTTTAATTAATATTAGCTAATAGCAAGAACATGAAAGCTTAGTTTCATTAAAATATTATTTAATATTTAATGCAAGCTTACTAGATTAAACCATTATATAAATAGAAATTAGGAGTACACTATGAGCAGACCAATTGTAGCCATTATCGGCAGACCAAATGTAGGAAAATCTACCTTGTTTAATGCCCTGGCAGGAGAGAGAATATCCATTGTAGAGGATACTCCCGGGGTTACCAGGGATAGGATTTATGCCGATGTTACATGGTTAAATACAGAATTTACAATGATTGATACTGGAGGAATTGAGCCTGACAGCAAGGATGAAATGCTGTCATATATGCGTGAACAAGCAGAAATAGCCATTGACACCGCTGATGTTATTATATTTTTAGTAGATGTACGACAAGGTCTTGTTGACGCCGATTCTAAAGTAGCAGATATGCTAAGAAGGAGTAATAAGCCTGTAGTCTTAGTAGTTAACAAAGTTGATAACTTCGAAAAGCTTATGCCTGATGTTTATGAGTTTTATAACCTTGGCATAGGTGACCCCCATCCTATATCAGCTTCTTCTAAATTAGGTTTTGGGGATATGCTAGATGAAGTCGTTAAGCATTTTGACAAAAATTTTGCTTCTGATATAGAAGATGACCGGCCTCGAATAGCAATTGTTGGGAAACCCAATGTAGGAAAATCTTCTATTATTAATAAGCTAGTTGGTGAAAATCGTGTTATTGTATCGGATATAGCCGGAACTACAAGAGATGCCATAGATACACCGATACGCAGAAATAAAAAAGAATATATTCTTATAGATACTGCAGGACTGAGACGGAAGAGTAAGATAAAGGAATCTCTGGAGAGGTTTTCGATTATTAGAACAGTTTCTGCTATTGAAAGATCCGATGTGGTAGTTCTAGTAATAGATGCCCTTGAAGGGGTAACCGAACAGGATGCCAAGATTATAGGAATTGCCCATGATAGAGGGAAGGGCATTATAATCGCAGTTAACAAATGGGATATGGTTGAAAAGGATAATAATACAGTTAATAAATATACCTCGGATATTAGAGAAATCTTATCATTTGTTCCTTACGCTGAAATTTTGTTTATTTCGGCTTTGACAGGACAAAGGCTAAACAAACTGTTTGATATTATTGAAGTGGTTATTCAGAATCAGAATCTTCGCGTCTCTACAGGGGTACTAAATGAAATAATGACTGAAGCTACCGCTCTTCAACAACCACCTTCTGATAAGGGGAAACAGCTTAGGCTCTATTATATAACTCAAGTTGCTGTAAAACCCCCAACCTTTGTTATCTTTGTAAACGATAAAAAATTAATGCATTTTTCATATTCAAGATATATTGAAAATAAAATACGAGAAGCCTTTGGATTTTCCGGTACTTCTTTAAGGATCTATATAAGGGAGAGGAAGGAGAACTCTTAAATGATTGTTAATATAATTATATGCTTATTATTAGGATATTTATTTGGTTGCTTTTCTACTGGTTATCTTATTGGAAAAATAAACAAGGTAGATATTACAAAGTATGGCAGTAAGAATTCGGGCACTACTAATGCATTAAGAACCTTGGGAGCAAAAGCAGGACTTTTGACCCTTCTTGGTGATATGATTAAAGCTATCATACCCATATTACTGGTAAAGCTTGCTATATATCCAGATAATGATGATGTGCTTCTACTTGCCCTATATACAGGCCTTGGAGTGGTGTTAGGACATAACTATCCGATTTTTTTAAAATTTAGAGGAGGAAAGGGAATAGCTGCAACAGCAGGTACCATGGCTGTAATTGATCCTTTATTAATACCTTTTGCCTTACCTATATTTGTTATTTCTGTTGCAATAACCAGATATGTTTCCGTAGGTTCCTTATTAATATCTATATTTTTCCCCATATGGATAGCAATTCGTCACCAGGAAAATATACATATGCTGTTAGTTGCTCTTGCTTTCACTATTTTAGCATTTATAAAGCATAGTCAGAATATAAAGCGTATATTAAATGGAACTGAAAATAAACTGGGACAAAAAGTTAAGATAGATTAAAAGGAATAGTTATCTTGTAACAATATAAGGAGGTATTTTATGAATAAGATAGGTATACTTGGGGCAGGTACTTGGGGTACTGCATTGGCTATTTTGCTAGCAGATAATGGTCACGATGTTACTATGTGGACTAAAATCGAAAATGAAGCTAAAACTATAGAGGAAACAAGAGATAACCTAAAAAACCTTCCTGGTGCCAGCTTACAACCACAGGTTAAAATCACACTTGATCTTAAGGAAGCCTGTACTAATAAGGATATTATCGTAATGGCTGTGGCTTCTCCTTATATTAGAGAAACTGCCCACGACGCTTCCCCATATATAAAAGATGGACAAGTAATAGTTAATGTATCCAAAGGATTAGAAAATGGTACCCTATATACCTTAGTAGATGTGATTAAAGATGAAATTCCTCAGGCCGATGTCTCTGTTATGTCAGGACCTAGCCATGCAGAGGAAGTAAGCCGTCGTATTCCAACTACAGTAGTCGTTGGCTCATACACTAAAGAAACAGCCCATAAGATCCAAGATGTATTTATGAATGAAATATTCAGGGTTTATACCAGCCCCGATATTATTGGAATCGAACTGGGAGCCTCCCTGAAGAATGTTATTGCTTTGGCTGCCGGTATTCTAGACGGTTTAGGACTCGGTGATAATACAAAAGCTGCTTTAATGACCCGTGGTATGGCTGAAATAAGTCGTTTGGGCATAGAAATGGGTGGATCCCTTGAAACCTTTTCAGGTTTATCAGGCATGGGAGACCTCTTCGTAACCTGTACAAGCCCCCACAGTCGTAACCGACAAGCTGGTATATTAATTGGAAAAGGCTACACCATGGATGAGGTTAGGAAAGAGGTTAACCAGACAGTAGAGGGTGCCAACACAGCAAAAGCTGCCTTAGCCCTAGCAAATAAATATAAAGTAGAAATGCCAATTGTAGAACAGATAAACTTAGTACTTTTTGAGAATAAACCTGCTAAAGATGCCGCCAATGCTCTTTTTTGTAGGGACAAACGAAGAGAATACCAGACTCTTCAGTGGGATTAATACAACAATGTTGCCATCAATTTGTAGCCATTATGGCTAGCCTAGCTTGTACAACTTGCTCTTTTATTAATAAAATATTTAGGACAGGCCATGTATTGTAGTCTTGACATGACCTGTCCTAATATTATTATTTTCATCATTTACTTACATTTTATGTTTTACATTATTAACTAATAAGTGTATAATATTCTTCAGACTCTTTATGAACTAGGGGGATGGCATATGGCTAAAAAAAAAACAGAGAAAAAATAAGACAAGGGCTCTGAAAAACTCCATATATTCAGTAAGGCTTATGTGGGATATATATAAACCCACATTATTCAATGGGTTTTTCTCTTCATCTCTTGGCTATATTGGATGGGTATTTTACAGTGTATTTTTTATACGTTATATAGTAGGTGCAATTGAAAGATCAGAAGATTTCATAACAATTTTTACCTATATATTGATTTCAGCTGCTTTTTTTATGATTACTTCTTTTTATAGTACCTATTTAATGGGTAGCTTTTATCCCATATCCTATGCAAAGATATATCAAAACCTTTATAGTCGCTTATATAAAAAGGCTAGAAATGTTGAACTTCGATGCTTTGAAGATAGCAGCTTTTATAATAAATATACTTTGGCTATTGATAATGCCCATGACAAGCTTATTACATTAGTAAATAATATCTTTGGTATTATTTGTGGTGGTGTGGCTGCTATTGTGGTTTTTATCACCATGTATCACATTGACAAAATAGCAGTTCTATTTGTGATATTTCCTATTATGGGCAACTTTTTATTTGGTTATCTAACTAACAAATGGACCTACAAAAGAGATCAAGATATGGCTCCTTACAAACGAAAAATTGAATATGTTAATAGGGTAATGCATCTTTCAGACTACTCTAAGGAAATGAGACTCTCTAGGGTATATTACCTAATGAAAGAAAAGTACATAAAAGCTATAGACTCCATATTCGAAGTAATAGAGCAGTATGTGTTTAAAATCAACCTTCCCCTGTGGTTTAGAAATTATTTTACCTTTACTATTATCTTTGAGGGAGTCCTCTTATATGGTGCTTATCGCACCATAGTATCAAAGACCATGATGTTATCGGAGCTAGCAGTCTTATCTAGTGCTATGGTTTCTGCTACTTGGATTCTTATAAACTTTACACAAAATATAATGGAATGTATTAAGCAGAGCCTCTTTATTGAAAATCTTAGGACATTTATGGAATACGAAGAAAAACTTCCCGAGGATTATGATGGCATTATGCCTGACAAGGAAATATCAACAATAGAATTTCGTAATGTCTCTTTCTCCTACAAGGAAGATTCTACACCTGTAGTAAAAAATCTTTCATTAATTATTAAAGGAAATACCAATACAGCCTTGGTTGGACATAACGGTGCAGGAAAGACAACCATAATCAAATTACTCTTTAGACTATATGACCCCACAGAGGGCGAGATATTACTTAATGGGAAAAATATAAAGGAATATAACCTAAAGGCTTATCGCAAACTGTTTGCCGCGGCCTTTCAAGATTATAAAATCCTGGCCCTATCAATAAAAGAAAATGTAATGATGCGAAAAGTCACAGCAGCTGATGAACCTATAATAACCTACGCCTTAAAGAAGGCTGG
Source organism: Clostridiales bacterium (assembly GCA_012518935.1). Taxonomy (GTDB): domain Bacteria; phylum Bacillota; class Clostridia; order Lachnospirales; family Lachnospiraceae; genus Mobilitalea. Next base: position 10,407 of record JAAYRE010000014.1, on the reverse strand, counting down.
AATATATGATAAAATTATGTCATTACCAGAAAAAGCTGATACCATTCTTACTAAAGAATTTGATAAAAAGGGCTCCCTTTTATCTGGAGGTGAATATCAGAAAATTGTAGTAGCCAGAGCCTTTGCTAAGGATTCTTTAATAAAGGTATTCGATGAGCCATCCTCTGCCCTTGATCCAATTGCAGAATATGAACTCTATGACAGCATCCTAAAGGATAGCAAGGATAAGACCACCATATTCATATCCCACCGATTATCATCTGTACGTAATGCTGATATGGTCTATATGCTAGATGATGGAGAAATAATTGAGCGTGGAACCCATGACCAGCTTTTGAATAATGGTGGAGCCTATGCCGATATGTATAATAAACAAGCAAAGAATTACCTGGCGGTTGAAAGTCTTAAGGAGGTGACTCTATAATGTCTGATAAGAAGAAAAAGTCACTGAAAGCCAAAAAAGTATGGGCAAATAATTGGTTTATCTTGAAGATTTCATTTCAAACTGCCCCCGGTTTTATGTTTTTTATGATTTTTGAACAAGTAAAACAAGCAGGACTGGTCTTTTTAGAGCATACATATGGAATTCACTTTGTGTTAGAAGCGGCAGAGTACGGTAAACCCTTTAGTCTAGTAATTAAGTTTCTAGCCATAGTTTTGGCATTTTGGGGAATATCATTTATTTTTAGTGGAATCTATGATAATTATGTTTCACAAAAGGGATTGCTTAAAATACAAAAAAGACTAAAGGAAACTATTTATGAAAAGGTAAAGGATTTGGATCTTGAGTGCTATGACAATCCAGAATACTATAATAATTTTGTTCTTGCCATATCAGAATCTGAGCAGTCAATTAACAGAGCCCATAGGATTTTAGAGTCAACAGCCTTTGGTTTTACATCCTTAATTACCAGAGGCATATTCGTACTCTCTATTGATTCGGTTTCCTTTATATTTGTCATAGCCTCCTTTATATTAACCTTTTTCTTTACAAGATACTTAAATAAAATAAATTATAATAATCGGATAGAAAAAAATCCATTTGAAAGGAAACGAGCTTACATCCATAGGGTATTTTATTTAAATGAATATGCCAAGGAACTTCGTTTGAACCCTGAAATCTTAACTAGACTTGATGAAGAATTTTACGAAACCAATAATGAAATACAAAAAATTGAAAAAAGATATGCACCAAAGAGAACTTGGCTACAGTTTGTCGTTCAATATATAACTAATGATTTTATTAGTGATGTAATATATATAACCTATTTGGTGTATCGGGCTGCGGTAGTCCATGCTATTTCATATAGTAGTGTAGTTGTTTTGTGGAATTCCCAAGGACAGCTAAAAAGTAGCTTGAGAACCTTTGCCCAGCTACTGCCACAACTATCTGAAAATAGCCTATATATTGAAAAAATACAGGACTTCCTCAGATATGAGAGAAAGGTCGTAAGTCTAAAAAACCTGCCAGTACCTAAGGAGCCAAAGGTTCTAGAAATCAAAAACCTCTCCTTTGCTTATTCTAAAGATGACGGTTATATATTAAACAATATAAGCCTCACCATCCATCCTAATGAAAAAGTTGCCTTAGTTGGCTACAACGGAGCAGGTAAGACTACCCTAATAAAGCTTATTATGCGACTGTATGACCCGGATGAGGGTGAAATCCTTTATGATGGTATTAATATTATAGACTATAACTTAAATCAATACAGAGAAGCAATAGGTGCCATATTTCAAGACTTTAAAATATTTGCTGCAACCATTGAAGAGAATGTATATTTGGATGAAAACAAAAAATATAAATCCAACATTGAAGAAGGTAATGATAAGCAAAGGCTACTGGACGCCCTAAAATTTAGTGGTTTTAATACCATATTAGATAAGCTTCCCAAGGGATTAAAAACAGAGCTTACAACAGAATTCGAAGAGGATGGCATTGATTTGTCTGGTGGAGAAAACCAGAAACTAGCCATAGCCAGGGCTTTTTATAAGGATGCAGGCATGGTAATACTAGATGAGCCTTCATCTGCCCTTGATCCAATAGCTGAATATCAGTTAAATGAAGCCATGCTAAAAACTGCTGCCCACAAAACAGTAATATTTATATCCCATAGACTTTCTACCACTAGAAATGCAGATAGAATAATAATGCTGGAAAATGGTAGAATTATAGAAGAAGGTAACCATGAGGATCTACTTAAGATGGATAATAAGTATGCTCAAATGTGGAGAGCCCAAGCAGGAAAATACGATGCACAGTTGACAATTTGTCAATAGCGACACCACTATGCGTAACGTTGTGGTTGTACAATTAACAAATTGTAAAATGATGACGTAGGAGGATATGTTATGACTAACAAAGATAAATTCTTAAAAGACTTAGGTTCTTGGTTTATTGTTTTAGTGGTAGCCTTACTTTTAGCTGCCTTTGTTAACAGCCAAATATTTGCCATGGCTACAGTTAAGGAGATTTCTATGCAGAATACACTATTTGCGGATCAAGTTTTAGTTGTAAATAGATTATCATATAGAAACAAAATTCCCCAAAAAGGTGATATTATTATATTTTATCAAAGCAGAGAGATTGACTCATTCTTTAAAGAATTTGGCCGTTCTATCAGCAGTATACTTCCCTTTATGGGTCCTGATGAAGAAGAAAGTAGAGATCGTCTTGTTAAAAGAGTTATAGCTACACCTGGAGATGAAATTGATATAAGGGACGGCAAGGTGTATGTTAATGGGGAACAGTTAAATGAACCCTATGTAAAAGGTATTACTCCTGAAGGTATTATTAAGCTTCCTTTAATTGTTGAAGAAAATCAACTATTTGTCATGGGTGATAATCGTGAACATAGCCGAGATAGTAGGCATTTTGGGTGTATTGATGTCAGCCATGTGGAGGGTAAGGCTTCTTTGAGACTATTCCCATTTAGTAAGTTTGGTAAAATAAAATAAAAATTTCTTACAACAAGTACAATTCAAATATCATAGATTTATGCTGTCCGGCATATCTTTAATTATAACCATTAGGAGGTTGACATATGTTAGGGCAGTATGATGTTTATAATGATATTCAGGCTAGGACAGGCGGTGAAATATACATAGGTGTGGTAGGACCAGTCAGAACAGGAAAATCCACCTTTATTAAGAGATTTATGGATCTCTTAGTAATACCGAGCATTGATGATGTCCATAGCAAGGAAAGGGCAATAGATGAATTGCCACAGGCTGCAGCCGGTAAAACAATTATGACTACTGAGCCAAAATTTATACCTAAAGAAGCTGCACAATTATCACTAAATGATGAAACAAATGTGAAGATACGTCTTATTGACTGCGTAGGCTATATGGTAGAGGGGGCATCCGGTCACATTGAGAACGAACATGAGCGAATGGTAAAGACCCCATGGTATGATTATGAAATTCCCTTTACCCAAGCCGCTGAACTTGGCACTAAGAAAGTAATTAACGACCATTCTACTATTGGAATTGTTATCACAACAGACGGAAGCTTTGGGGAGATTCCAAGAAACAATTATATGCAACCAGAGGAGAAGACCATAGAGGAATTAAAACGGCTGGGCAAACCATTTATAGTATTGTTAAATACTAACAAGCCTTATTCCAATGAGACCATAAGAATTGCTGAGGAAATTGAGCAAAGGTACGATGTAACAGTAATGCCTGTAAACTGTGAACAACTTAAAAAAGAAGATATCCATAAAATAATGGAAAATATTCTATCTGTATTTCCAATTACAGAGCTAAACTTTTACATACCTAAGTGGGCTGAGATGCTACCATCAGACCATTGGCTTAAAAATGATTTGATTCTAACTGTTAAAAATATGTTTAACAACATAACTAGGGTAAAAGATGCAAACTCTGAGAATTTCCTGACAGACAGTGAGTATGTGAAAAGATTTAAGCTTGATAAAGTCAATATGCAAGATGGTACTATTGCAGTCAATGTAGAATTTGATGATATGTACTATTATAAAATCCTTAGTGATTTAATAGGCGTGCCTATAACAGGAGAGTATCAGCTGATTTCTACCCTAAGGGAGCTGGCAGAGAAAAAAGCAGAGTTTGAAAAAGTGTCCTATGCAGTTAATCAAGTAAAAAGCAAAGGTTATGGTATAGTTACTCCTCAACAAGATGAGATAACTATTGAAGAACCTGAGGTTATGAAACATGGTAGCAAATATGGTGTTAAGATAAAAGCCAGTGCACCTTCTATTCATATGATAAAAGCTGAGATTATAACAGAGGTTGCTCCTATTGTTGGAACAGAAGAACAAGCAAAGGATCTTATAAATTATATTAATGATAATGCTAAGGATAATCCTGAGGGAATATGGGAAACCAATATATTTGGAAAATCAATTCGTCAATTAGTTGACGAAGGATTTAATAATAAGGCAAACAAATTAAACGATGAAAGCCAGATTAAGCTTCAAGAAACCATGCAAAAAATTATTAACGATAGTAATGGCGGAATAATCTGCATTATTATTTAATAAGTTATGCCATCTTAAGCCACCTTGGACCAAATAATGGTAAAGGTGGCTTTGTTATTAGGTATTTCTTACTAATTTATTAACTCTTTTTAGTAATATTGCCTAAAATTGAAAATGTTTTGACATAATGTTGACAAAAATATACCATCTTGTTATAATACTTGCGTAATATATTTAATATTTGTGTAACAATTTTATTAAGACAATCAATTACTTAAAGTATTATTATTGACCTCATATAATAGTAATAAGGATTTGGAGGATTTTTCAAGATGGACAGTAAGCTTCTAAAGTTTTCACTGGCATGTGTTACGGGAGTTTTATTAGTTACTTCAACAGCAACACCTGCAATGGCAACAGAACATGCTGTAGCTGGTTTCGTATTTGATAAACCAGGCAATGAATTAGATATTACAGAAGAATTTAAGGATGAATTATCTATCTTATCCTCTAGCAATACACCTATTCCAGGATTTAACAATATCGGCATCGCTGACGTAGATACAAACCTATTGATTCGTGAAAAGCCTAATGAGAATGCTAAAATTCTTGGCAAGATGCCTAAGAATTCCGGTTGTGAAATTCTAGAACCTGATAAAGACGGATGGACAAAAGTCAAATCCGGTAAAGTAACAGGATATGTTAAAAGTCAATATTTGATAATAGGGCAGGAAGCATCCAAATTAGCTTTAGAAATAGCTAGTCATATCGCTGTTTTTAATGGTACTGGTAACCTTCGCATAAGAAAAGAGCCTTCCACAGATGCTCCAATTATTGACTTTGTAGCACCTGGTGAAGAGATTCTAGTTTTGGATCCGTTAATTGTGACCTATGGTGAAGAGTATAACAAATGGGTTAAGGTAAGCTTAGACGGTGAAGAAGATGGTACAGTAGGTTATGTGGCCAAAGAGTTTGTTGACTTATCCTATAAACTTGCTCAAGCATATTCCATGGAAGAATTAGTATATGGCAAGGATGTATCTGGCAGAAGAATTGATATGATTAATTATGCCAAGAAGTTTTTGGGATACCGATACAAATGGGGTGGTACCAGCTTAACAAATGGTATTGATTGCTCTGGATTTACACAAGCTATTTATAGAAAATTCGGATATAAAATAGATAGAGTATCAAGAGACCAAGCCAGGGGTGGTACTCAGATATCACAATCCAAATTAAAACCCGGCGACCTGGTATTCTACGGTAATAATTCAACTGGATACATTAATCATGTTGCTATCTATATTGGTAATAACAAGATTATTCATGCAAGTAATAAGAGAGATGGAATTAAGATATCAAGTGTAAACTATCGTAAACCTATTAAATGCGTAAGATATATTAATGATTAATAAAGTTAAAAACAGAAGTGGCTCTTGCAAAGAGCCACTTCTATTTTGTTTACTTCTTTTAGCCTAAAATATGGGCAAAATATATAAGATGTTACCAATTGATTATGGACAAAAAATCAGCCATACTATAAAATGTGATATAGGCTATCCTAATGATAGCGCAAATAAAAATGAACTATTAATTATCGGATTGGAGAAAGAATGGAATATATTTTTTATATACTTATTATAATTCTAGCCGTAGTTATAATAAGTATAATTAATGAGCACAAACAAAAGAAACTTCTTATAAAACAATTAAAAGATGAATGGGGAAAGTATCCGGAAAATGATTATTCTTCCGAAAAGATGGAATCCATAAAGTATTATTATCTTAATCATATAGATAAATATTCAGATGTAGATGATATCACATGGAATGACTTGGATATGAATGAAATATATTATCGCATTAATAATACTCAAAGTTCCTTAGGAGAAGAATACCTGTATGCCCTTCTTCGTAAACCTTGTTTTTCTAAGGAAGAACTTAAAGAAAGAAATTATTTGATTGAGTTTTTTCAGTCCCAGAAGAAAGACCGTAGTCAAATCCAAGTTATACTTAATAAGGTTGGGAAGCTTAGAAAAATATCTGCCTTTGAATATATTAATAGACTTAGCCAACAAGAGCCCAGTAGCAATATACCTCATTATCTAATGATACTTGGCTTAATTATATCAATAGCCATATTATTCGTTAATTCAGGAATAGGTCTGGGCTTAACTGTGTTTTCTATGGCTCTTAATATTATTACTTATTTTAAATACAAGTCTAATGTTGAAAACTATATTACTATTATTTCATTTCAACTTCGGCTACTTGACAGTATTGAGGACCTAATTAAGAATTCTATTCCTCAATTAGATAGATATACAAAGCATCTGGCTACTGACATCAAGACTTTTAAATCCTATAAGAGAGGTTCATCTATTCTTGTTGCAAGAAATGTATCCGGTAATATTTTTGATGCTCTAGTGGATTATTATCGCATGTCCACTCACCATGATATAATAAAATACAACTCAATGTTGAGCTTTTTTAAGAATAATAAAGAAACTATGAATCGAATTTTTGAGACTGTGGGCTTTATTGATAGTATGATTGCCATAGCTTCGTATAGGGATTCATTGGACTATTACTCTCTTCCAGAACTATCAATGAATAAACAGCATCCTAAATTATCGGTAAAAGAGGTTTTTCATCCCCTAATTAATAATCCTGTGCCAAATTCCATTACTGAGGATAGAAGTACATTACTTACCGGCTCTAATGCGTCAGGCAAGTCCACCTTTATTAAATCTTTGGCGATAAATGCTATATTATCACAAACTATATACACTTCTCTTAGTCGGGAATATAGAGCCAATTATTTTGTTATTTATTCTTCTATGGCACTGAAGGATAATATCTTAAGGAATGAAAGTTATTTTATAGTTGAAATCAAATCATTAAAGCGTATTATGGATAAGACGAGAGGGGAATATCCCATGCTATGCTTTGTTGATGAGGTACTCCGAGGTACTAATACCTTAGAGCGAATTGCTGCATCATCAAGAATACTAGCTTCCCTTTCCAAGCTGAACACCTTAACCTTTGCAGCAACCCATGATATTGAGCTTACCTATATCTTAGAAAAATACTATTCTAATTATCATTTTAGAGAAAGAATAGATAATAATAATGTTTTATTTGATTATAAACTATACAAGGGCAGGGCTATGACCAAAAATGCCATTAAGCTCTTGAATCTTTTGGGATATTCTAAAGACATAATAAAAGATGCAGAAAATGCTGTAGAACAGTATATGAAGACCGGTGAATGGTCAACTATCTAGGAAGGTGAAAACATGTTAAGTAAAGTAAGTATATATACAGACGGATCCGCCAGAGGCAACCCTGAGGGGCCTGGTGGTTATGGCACTATTGTAGAGTTTATAGACTCTACAGGAAAAACCCATATAAGAGAATATAGTGCTGGATATAAAAAAACTACTAATAATCGAATGGAACTTATGGCAGCCATTGTGGGCCTTGAGGCATTAACAAAACCCTGTCATGTTAGCCTATTTTCTGATTCTCAATATCTTGTTAAGGCTTTTAATGATAATTGGATTGAAGGTTGGATTAAGAAGGGGTGGAAGAGAGGTAAAAATGAACCAGTCAAAAACATTGATCTCTGGAAACGCTTACTGGCAGCCATGAAACCTCACAAAGTTCAATACATCTGGGTTAGGGGCCATAGCGGTCATCCACAAAATGAACGCTGTGATCATCTTGCTACATCCGCAGCTGATGGATTAGACCTTCTAGAAGATGTCCAAGATCTATAGGATTTTGCTTACAACTTATAATGTAAAAATACTTCTTGATATGATATACTATTCTAATATACATATCATATCAAACATTCCATATATATAACATACATAAGAAAGGACATAATAATGGCTAAGTTAACTCCCTTAATGCAGCAATATATGCAGATAAAGGAACAGTATAAGGATTGTATTTTATTTTACCGCTTAGGTGATTTTTATGAAATGTTTTTCGAAGATGCCATCATATGCTCTAAGGAGCTAGAGATAGCCCTTACGGGCAAAGGCATAGGAAATGATGAGCGGGCACCTATGTGCGGAGTTCCATATCATGCTGTGGATGGGTACTTGAGTAAAATGATAAGCCGTGGCTACCGTGTCGCCATCTGCGAGCAGGTTGAGGATCCAAAGACTGCCAAAGGAATTGTAAAAAGAGAAGTTGTTAGGATTGTCAGCCCTGGCACCCATTTAAATACTCAGGTAATGGATGAAACAAAGAATAATTATCTCATGTCAATTGTACATACTACTAATATTTACGGCATATCAATTGTTGATGTAACAACAGGTGATTATTTTGTTACTGAGATAGATAATAACCGTAAGCTTATGGATGAAATCTACAAATGGTCTCCTTCAGAGATTATCTGTAACGACAGTTTTTTGGTATCAGGTATAGATATTGAAGCCATAAAATATATAAATAACCTTTCTATTTCTCCTTTAGAGCCCTGGTATTATGACGATGCATTATGTAAGCGTGCTCTAATGGAGCATTTTGATGTAGGTAATTTGGACGGAATCGGTTTAAAGGACCATACCATTGGAATTATAGCTGCTGGCTCCATTATGCAATTTCTAACTGAAACACAAAAAAGCTCACTTTCCCATATTACTAAGCTAACCCCTTATACCTATGAGAAATTCATGCTACTGGATAGCTCTACGGTACGTAATTTGGAACTGACAGAAACTATAAGAGACAAACAAAAGAAGGGCTCCCTATTATGGGTACTTGATAAAACCAAAACAGCCATGGGGGCACGACTCCTTAGAAATTATGTGGAACAGCCCTTAATTGATATAGATATGATTAATCTAAGACTTAAGGGTGTTAAGACTTTAAAAGATAATATGATTACTAGAGAAGAGCTGAGAGAATACCTTAATCCTATATATGATTTAGAAAGGCTCATGGGTAAAATCAGCTATAAAAGTGCCAATCCCAGAGATTTGATAGCCTTCAAATCCTCCCTTGAGATGCTACCCCATATCAAATTCCTTATTATGAATTTGGATAGTGAGCTTATAAAGGAAATCTATAATGACATGGATGATCTGTCCGATATATTCAATCTAATCAGTTCTGCCATAGTAGATGAGCCACCAATCACTCTAAAAGAAGGAGGAATAATTAGAGAAGGATATAATGGCCAAGTAGACAAGCTAAGAAAATCTAAAAGCGAAGGCAAGAATTGGCTTATGGAGCTGGAAGCAAAAGAAAGAGAAGCTACCGGCATTAAGAATCTTAAGATTAAATATAATCGGGTATTTGGCTATTATCTAGAAGTCACTAATTCCTATAAGAATCTTGTTCCTGAGCAGTGGACAAGAAAGCAGACCCTAGCAAATGCAGAGCGATATACTACTGATGAATTAAAAGAGTTAGAAGATATTATTCTTGGGGCAGAAGATAAACTGTATTCCCTAGAATATGACTTATTCTGTGAGGTAAGAGATTCCATAGGATTAGAAGTAAAACGGATACAAAAAACTGCTAAGGCTCTTGCAAAACTGGATGTATTAGCCTCTTTGGCTCAGGTTGCTCATAGAAACAACTATGTATGTCCCCAGATGAATGAGCAAGGCCTAATTAATATTAAAAATGGCAGACATCCTGTGGTTGAAATGACTATAACCAATGATATGTTTGTGCCCAATGATACCTTGCTTGACAATGAATCCAATCGTGTCTCTATTATTACAGGACCCAATATGGCAGGAAAATCTACATATATGAGACAGACTGCCTTAATTGTACTTATGGCACAGATAGGAAGCTTTGTCCCTGCTGATAGTGCACAGATTGCCATAGTAGATAGGATATTCACCAGAGTAGGTGCATCGGATGATCTTGCCGGTGGCCAAAGTACCTTCATGGTTGAAATGACTGAAGT
>JAAYRE010000171.1 GCA_012518935.1 Clostridiales bacterium | reverse complement strand
TAGCCGATTGATATTGATTATATAAAATTTAAAGAAAGGAAAGTATAAATCTTAGTATCTAAAGATATTATACGAGGAGGTAGTTGCATGAGAAAACCATGGTATGAATATCTATGGATAGCATCAGTCTTGTATCTTATACTGGGATTCTTCAATATACTATTTGCTTGGCTAGGTTTGTTATGTTTTATGATTCCCTTATTAATATCTGCAACAAAAGGCACTAAAGCATATTGTAATAAATATTGCGGTAGAGGACAGTTATTTACCTTGCTAGGAAAAAAGTTTGGTATGTCAAGGAATAAGCCGATGCCTAGATGGATGACTACAAAATGGTTCAGGTACGGTTTTCTTGCATTTTTTATGATAATGTTTGTGCAGATGATATTTGTTACCTTCTTAGTATTTAAGGATATAAAGGGACTTTCAGAGACAATAAAATTATTGTGGACATTTAGAATACCCTGGAGCTGGGCCTATAGGGTATCAGATATACCACAATGGATATCACAGTTTGCTTTTGGTTTTTACAGTATAATGCTTACCTCAACAATCTTAGGTATAATTACGAATATATTATTTAAGCCCAGGTCATGGTGTATCTATTGCCCAATGGGTACCATGACGCAGCTAATTTGTAAAATAAAATAAAGTACAACCACAATACAGCCAATATGCTAAACATATTGGCTGTATTGTGGTTGTACATTTGACTATTGTAAAAGGTGTTTAATGTTCTTCATCCTCTTTAGTTTGATGTACAGTACCAAAGGGGTGATTAGGTGGTGCATAGATAGAATACAGCTTGATTGGGGTTTTTCCAGTATTAATTAGGTTGTGCCATTTTCCGGCAGGTATAATTATTATATAATCATCATATACATTTTGCCTAAAATCTAAGCACTTCTTATTATTACCCATCATAACAAATCCCTGTCCTTGCTCTATACGGAGAAACTGGTCTACATCAGGGTGCATCTCCAAACCTATATCTTCATTAACTCCTATAGACATAAGTGTAACTTGTAAGTAATCCCCAGTCCATAAGGCTGTACGAAAATTATTATTGTGAAGTGCAGCTTCATCTATATTAATTACAAATGGATTTGGGCCGTAGTCTCTTAATCTATCATAAGGCATCTTGTTTCTATATCTTGCTCTATTATGATTACATGGGTTATAGATGTCATTGCAGGGTCTATTATCATAATACATAATTAACATTCCCTTCATATAATATATTCTCATTTATTATATGAACCATATTATTATTAAGTGTCTTTAAGTCTTCTTATGCGTCAGTTGTGGAGGCGTAGGCTGTTTGCTAAGCATATTTTAGGATTGCATCCAGACTCAAGATTATGTAATATGATATCAGATGCAGAGGCTCACATATTAATATAGATGGCTTGCGGATACTTGGTAGTTAGTACCATTGAACAAGAAGCCCCACTTAAATCGACGATTAAGTGGTGGGTGCGTCACAATATTACAAGAAAGATGGTAGGTAAGCATATGAATATTAAGGTAACTTATCTGGCTCACAGTGGTTTTTTGGTTGAACTAGATACATGCTATATGTTATTTGATTATTATAAGGGAAATCTTAATAATATAAGTAAGGATAAAAAATTAATAGTATTTGTCAGTCATAGTCATTATGATCATTTTAATAAGGACATCTTTCATTTGGATGAAGAATATCCAGATATACAGTATTATATCTCATCGGATGTTAAATTATCTGAAAAGGATATTATGGAGTATGGCATAACAGGAGAGTTGTCTAGAAAAATTGAGGTTGTCAAGGCCGGGCAGGAGTATAATCTGAAGATTATAAGTGAAAATGAAATTATCATTAGAACACTTAAATCTACAGACAAGGGTGTGGCATATCTAGTTACTTATAATGGAAAAACCATATATCATGCAGGTGATTTGCATCTTTGGGTTTGGCAGGAAGAAGATAGGCAATATAATAACAATATGACTGCAAGATTTAATAAGGAAATGGCAGTAGTAAAAAACTATTCTATAGATGTGGCCTTTGTACCCTTAGATCCTCGCCAAGAGGATTGGTATCATCTGGGTATGGATGCCTTACTTGATATAACTTCAATAAAACATATATTCCCTATGCATTTTTGGGACAAGCCTGAGATTATACAAAAATATAAAGAGTATAGAAATAAGCAGTATAAAGGAAAATCAACTGATGTTAATATAGTTGATGTTGAAAGGACTGGGCAGACTTGGACAATAGATATATAGAATGTATTGCAAAGATTCATACAGATTTTCCTGATAAGTTTGGAATACCAAGACAAAGCGGTATAGTAAATGCCTTAAAAGGTCTTGTTATATTTGAGCCTAAGTACCGTAATGAAGATGCCTTTCGAGGATTGGAGGGTTTTTCTCATATATGGTTAATATGGGGATTTCTATATAGTAATCGAAAAAAGTGGGCACCTATGGTTAAGCCCCCAAGGCTTGGAGGTAATACACGGATGGGGGTATTTGCAACAAGATCTCCAAATCGACCTAATAGCTTGGGGTTATCATCTGTAAGGCTTGATAAGATAGATTTTCATACAGAATATGGTCCTGTTCTTCATGTTTCAGGAATTGATATGATCGATCAGACACCCATATATGATATTAAACCATATATTACCTACGCAGACAGCCATCCTGATGCAATAGAGGGCTTTGTAGATCAAGTTAAGAATAAGGAGCTTATAGTAGATTTTAATAAGGAACATAAAAACAAGATACCAGAAAAATACCATAAAGCTCTAATTGGAGTACTTGCACAAGATCCTAGGCCTTCATACCATGATGACCCGGATAGGATATATGGATTTTATTTTGCAGGCTATAATGTTAGATTTAAAGTCCAGAGTGATACCATAACAGTATATGATATAACAAAACTAAGATAAAAAATATAAATGATGATAGGAATAATTATTGTTTTTGATATTGTATCTAGGCGTTTTTTATGATATTATATAAATATTAATAGAGCAACATAAGTACTAGTGTATTATATCTTTTAAGGTACATTTATAATTTTATTATAAAGGGAATCAACAAAAGAAAAGGAGATACTAATATGGCTAAGTATGAGATGAAACCAGAATATTATACTGGAATAAAATTTATTGATGAAGAACATGAGAAGCTATTTGATATAGCCAACAGAGCATATGAGCTGCTTATGAATGAGTTTATACCTGACAAATATGACTACATAATGGAAGTTGTTGATGAGTTAAAAGATTATGCAAAATATCACTTTGACCATGAAGAAACCTATATGCAAAGCGTAAAATATAAAAGAATTTTGTCTCAAAAGGTTGCTCATGATGATTTTATCGAAAAAATAAACCAATACGATTCTAGAGTTGTTGATGAAAATCAGAGAGAATCATTATTAGAGTTGTTAGATTTTCTAACAACATGGTTAGTTCATCATATATTTAAGCAAGATAAGCTAATCGCAGAATAGGATTAGAGAATAGGAATATAATGAAATAAGAAGTATATTAAGGATTAAATATGGCAGACCAAGAATTCTATACATTTAGTGAATATATGCGTAAGGATCAGGAATTACTGACCCCCTCTGCGGAGGATTATCTAGAGATGATATATAGACTTACTAAAAAACAAGGTTTTACCAGAGTTAATGATTTGGCAACTGCTCTAAATGTACAACCTCCTTCAGTAACAAAGATGATTCAAAAGCTTTCGGAAACTAACTTGATCAAATATGAAAAGTACGGTGTTATTATGCTAGAGGAGGATGGTAAAGTCTTAGGAGAAGCTCTTCTTTATAGACATAATCTAATTATGGAGTTTTTAAAAATCTTAAATGTTAAAGAAGGGCTTCTGGCTGAGACAGAAAAGATGGAGCATACAATAAATGTAGAAATTCTTTCAGGTATAGAGGACTTGGTAAATTTTTTTAAGGTTAATCCAAAAATTCTTGAAAAATTTAATAAATATCGCAGTAATCAATCATCCCAGGCCGAATAACTTAAACATCACTGTGGTTAAGGAGCATACTACAATAGCAACAATTGTAGGAATAAGGGCTGACAGGGCAGTCCATTTTATGCTGTTGGTTTCTTTTTTAATAGTTAATAGGGTGGTTGCACATGGCCAATGTAGCAAACTAAATAACATGGTGTTTAAGGCGGTAAGGTAGGTCCAACCATTATCAAGAAGAACGGTTCTTAAGGACTCTAGACTGTTAAATTCCACCATTGCACCGGTTGACAGGTAGGACATAAGTAAAATTGGAAGAACAATTTCATTAGCTGGAAGTCCAAGTATGAAGGCCATTAAGATATAACCGTCAAGACCGATAAATTTTGCTGCAGGATCAAGGAATGTAGCCACATGGCTAATTAAGCTTAAGTCCCCTACATAGATATTACCAAAGATCCAAGTAATTGCACCAGCTGGAGCTGCAACCGTAATAGCTCGCCAAAGTACGAATAAAGTTCTGTCAATAATTGAAGTATATAACACCCGCCCAACTCTAGGGACTCTGTATGGTGGCAACTCTAAAGTAAATGTAGAGGGGACACCTTTTAAGATGGTTTTTGATAGAAGATAAGAAACCAATAAGGTTATGGCTATACCTAGGACGATAAGTCCTGTGACTGAAAGCACAGGTAATAACCCGTAAGCAAATCCTTCCTTGGTTACCAAAAATACTGTGGAAATAGCTATCAAGGTTGGAAATCTACCATTACAGGGGACAAAATTATTAGTCAAGGTAGCAATTAATTTTTCCCTTGGTGAATCAATTATCCTACAGGCTATAACACCTGCGGCATTGCAGCCAAAACCCATACACATGGTTAAGCATTGTTTACCATGGGTGCAGGCTTTTTTAAAATAATGATCCATATTAAAGGCAACCCTTGGTAGATAGCCTAGATCCTCTAATATAGTAAAAAGGGGAAAGAATATTGCCATAGGTGGTAACATTACTGATACCACCCAAGCAACTGTTCTATAAATACCTAGTACCAAAAAGCCATGGAGCCACTGTGGTGAATTCATATGGTTAAATAGTAAAGTTAGTTTATTTTCTAGTTTATTAAATAAGTTTGATAACATGGCAGATGGGTAGTTAGCACCGGATATAGTAATCCACAAAATTATAGATAATGTTAGAAGCATTAGTGGTATTCCATATCTTTTGGAGGTAATATAATTGTCAATAATCCTATCCCGATTAACTTTTTTAGGATTGGCTTTAATATATTTTCCTGTTACTTCTTCAACCTTATTATAAATACTTGTGGCTATAGAATCCCTTATGGCTTGCTTATCTTTTGTGATAGGAATATCATCAAGAATTATATTGATGTGCTCTAACTCCTTAGTTGGTATTATCTCCTTTAATGATACAATCAACTTCGGATCACCATCAATTAATCTAAGAGCCAACCACCTTTTATTAATATCACCACAGTTGACATCTAGTTTTGGCAGAACCATAGCTACTACTTTTTCTAATTCATCATCATAATAAATAATCTTTGGTTTGGGAGTTTTCTTCTTTGTAATAACATCGTAAATTGTAGCTTTTAACTCAGGAATTCCGAGATTGCTTCTAGCTGCACATAAAACCACGGGAATTCCCAATTCTTCTTCTATTCCCCTAGCATCAATTTCAATCTTTTTCTTTTTTGCCTCGTCTATTAGATTAATACATAATATAGCCTGGTAACGTAACTCCATAATTTGATAAACAAGATTCAAGTTTCTTTCAAGACATGTAGCATCTGTTACCACAATAACAGCATCAGCATTGCCAAAGCATAAAAAATCCCTAGCCACCTCTTCTTCTACAGAGGATGAAAACAAAGAATAAGTTCCCGGAAGGTCTACAAGGATAAATTCCTTATCCAAGTGATTAAACTCACCTTTGGCATTAACAACTGTTTTGCCAGGCCAGTTACCAGTGTGCTGATGTAAGCCAGTGAAAGAGTTAAAAACTGTGCTTTTTCCGGTATTGGGATTACCGGCCAATGCGATGACATGTTGACCTTCTTTTTTATCAATATGAAATAAATCAGATAAGGATGAATTTTGCGTTGATTGAAAAGTTAAACCCATGTAAACCCCCTATATAACCAAAGCTTATGAATAAAATTTAATATTGCTCAACTGTAACTAATGAAGCTTCCTCATTTCTAAGGGCTATCATTGCCCCCCTTATATTAAAAACCGTAGGATCACCGGAAGGACCTCGTCTTATGACTTCAACTCGGGCTCCCTTAGTGAGACCAAGGGCTAGCATTCTTTCTCGTAGGTGTCCTATTGATGACAATTCTTCAACAGTAACAACACTTCCCACTGAAGCGTTATGAAGTTTTAACATAAAGCAACCTCCTAAAACATTTATAAAAAATTATAAATATATGAAATATAAATGATCATAAAATGTTAGCTTTGTTTAAATATTTTAGCAAAAGCTAATATTATAATATGATTTACCCAGTATTAAGTTCATATTAAGTGGAAATTTCATAGCTAGTTAAGAATTCCCGTGATTTACGGGATGAGAGGTTCAAACACCAAGACTATAGAAGAACTCCCTTCTTATATAAAAAAGGGAGCTCTTGTGCTTTGAAAGGATTATGATATTTCTCTAGCAAGTTTTTCATATATGGCGTCTACCTTGGAAAAATCCATAGCCTCAACATAGAAGGCTTCCAAGTCATCATGTAGTAGCTTTGCTCTTTCAATATGTCTGCTGGCAGTAGATATAAGTTCTTTAGCCTTATCCAAATGTAAATTCATCTGCTCCATTTCCATATTAGGTATAGGTTTTATTATGTCCTCGATAATTTGCTGTTTTTTATCTTTGACATTATGGAAGACATTAGCAGTACTTATGGCAACACCTGCAGATGGAAAGATAATATGGTCAATCTTATCTGGAGTTTGAATGGAGCAATAACAGCTTATATGGTCTAAGCTATGAGCTTTTGCTGCTTCATGTATCTTTGATAGTATTAGTCTAGAAGCTGCTCCCCATTTATCAGGTATAATATATTGTTTAGTTGAAAGGGATGTAATAGTATCTCCAAAGAATACCGTTTCACCCACTGAGACTGCACTAAGAAGTCTTTTTCTTTCTTTACCCTTTTTAGAATCCTTAAGCTCTTTGATTATTTTTTCTGTAAAATCCTTAACTGTATCATGATTTGTATATGATCTAGCTATAATCATATTGTTATCTAATAAGGCGGCGGCAGATTTTATACAGGAAGTAGCCATATTGTGGCATGAGGAAATACTGTTGCTTAATGGAATAATTTCTTTTTTGTTCTCTATAAGCTTTTTATTATCCCAACATTCACCCATATTAATGATGTGGTCATAAGCCCCGGGATATTTGGGGTCCATAATATGGGGGGAGGTTCCGTCAACCATGGATATACCGGCATCATAATCTATAAATGCATCCAATGATTTTGGATCACTGGCACAATGAATATATTCCATGGAATGTTTCTTGCCCTCAAGTAGCTTGATTACTCTTTTCATTAAAGAGCTTTTTCCACTACCGGGGCCTCCTTTTAATATATATAGGTGCTTTCCTTCTATGGGGTCCCTAAGCTCATCAAATAGGGGATAAAAACCTCTTTTAGTATTACTGCCTAATAAAAATTTTATTTTATTGTCAGTCATTTTTTCACCTCACGATTATTTTATGTCAATTAATGGAATGAAACACCTTTTTGATATTGTATAATTAAAATAATTATATTATTATATTCTTTGAAGGATTCAATTGTTTTATTACATAAGATTTATTTAACAAAATGTATTATCTTGTATCATATCATAAAAAGTGATATGCTCAAAAGGATTTCTTGGTGAATATTAAAAGATATGGAGGAAGGTTTATCGTGTTGGAAATAATAAAAGCAATTATATTAGGTATTGTAGAGGGTATAACTGAATGGCTTCCTATCAGTAGTACCGGCCATATGATTCTTGTTGAAGAATTTATTAAATTGGATGTCTCAGTAGACTTTATGGAAATGTTTCGTGTGGTTATACAACTGGGAGCCATCTTAGCAGTTGTTATATTGTACTTTAATAAACTAAACCCATTTTCACCAAAGAAAAGTTTACAGGAAAAAAAAGATACTATGAGTATCTGGTATAAGGTTATAGTAGGTGTAATACCTGCCGGAGTCTTGGGAGTTTTGTTTGATGACAAGATTAATGAAATTTTTTATGATAATTATGGTTATATTACTGTTTCTCTTATGCTCATTCTATATGGCGTATTATTTATAGTGATTGAGAACAATAACAAGGATAAAGAATCAGAGATTAATAGCTTTAATGATTTATCATATAAGACTGCACTTTACATAGGTTTGTTTCAGGTCTTGTCCTTAATCCCTGGAACATCTCGTTCAGGGGTAACTATTCTAGGAGCTATAATCCTTGGGTGTTCTAGATATATTGCAGCTGAATATTCATTCTTTTTATCCATACCTGTTATGTTTGGTGCCAGTGCATTGAAGCTAGTTAAATTTGGCTTCAAATTTACTGCTTTTGAGGCATCAATATTAATTACAGGCATGGTGGTTGCCTTTGTAATATCAATTTTAGCAATAAAATTCCTAATGAATTATATCAAAAGCAATGACTTTAAGGTTTTTGGTTGGTATAGAATAGTTCTTGGTATTCTAGTTTTAGGATACTTTATGATTAATTCATAATAATGATTTGTGTACTTATTAGCGGAAAGAAGTGAAGTAATGGATAAAAAGAAACTAATATATTATAGTATTTCAATAATCCTTGCCCTTGTATTTCTATTATTTATTATAAGGTATGCCAATAGGATACTAAGGAATGAAAGCCTTACCTATAAATATAATACAGATCATGAAGATGATTTTGTCAATATAGATAATGATGATAGCCTGGAGAATAAAGATAAACAAGATAATGATGACCTGGAGAATAAAGATAAGCTTGATAATGATGGTTTTGAGAATAAAGATAAGCTAGATAATGGTGGTCTTAAGAATAATGATATCCTAGATAATGATGATAGTTTGATGAATATTGGCAATTCAGATATTGGGGATGATTCTAAGGATATAGATAAGGATAGGGATAATCCTGTCAATGATGGTAATCTACATGGGAATGATAATATGAAGAATTCAGAGATTCCCCAAGATTTAGGTGAACCTCAAAGTGATCAAACAGAGGGAGCTCATGTGGATATTAATGATATAGAAAAGCCTAAGTATGAGACAGACGATATAACATATGGAATAGATGTAGCTAAATGGCAAGGTGTAATTGACTGGGCCAAGGTAAAGGAAGCCAGAGTGGAGTTTGCCATGATTCGTGTAGGATATAGGACTTTGCTAGATGGGAAAATAACAGAGGATCCCTATGCAAAATATAACTTACAACAGGCAGAAAAACATGGTATTAAGATTGGTGTTTATTTCTTTTCTTCAGCAATTAATGAAAGAGAAGCAAAAGAAGAAGCAAAATGGGTTGCAGATTATATAGCTTCTTACAAGATAACCTATCCTGTAGCATTTAACTGTGAAGGTTTTACTGATAGGAATAATAGACAATATGGAATGACTATAGAAGAAAGAACAAAGCTTGCTATAGAATTTCTAGATTATATAAGTGAAAAAGGCTATATCCCCATGTTCTATGCGGCCAAAAATGAACTGGAATATAACAGGGATTGGGATGCAGAGATATTAGCCAATAGATATAAGATATGGCTTGCCCATTATCCTAACCCTATTGATTCATCTAATATGAAATCATCTTATTCTGGCACTTATGATATGTGGCAGTATACAAGCAATGGAAGTGTACCTGGTATTAAAGGGGCGGTTGATTTAAATATAGCTTATTTTGGTTTTGAGAAGGAAGCTGAAGCAAAAGATGATATTAAGGAAAAAGAAGTTGTGGCAGATCCAGCAGCCTTGATTAATTTTAAAGAAGTAAATGAAAAAGTTACTGCCAAAGAATTAACCAATCTAAGGGATAAACCTAGCTTGGATAATGACAGTAATGTGGTATATTCACTAAAGTATGATGAAACTGCTATAAGAACAGGGATTGGGGATAATGGTTGGTCAAGGGTAGAATATGATGGAAAGATATTATATGCCATAACTAGTTATTTGACCACTGACTTAAATTATAAAGAAAATACTAAACCTACAGTAGATAACCCTGAGGCAGGAATAACATTTACTGAGGTTAATGAGAAGGTAACTGCTAAGATATTAACCAACCTAAGACTTGTACCTAGTTCTGAAAGTGAGGACACCATTGTTTTCTCCTTAAAGAATGGGCAGATAGGAATACGAACAGGAATTGGGGATAACGGTTGGTCAAGGGTTGAATATGAAGGACAAGTATTATATGCACTATCTAGTTATTTGGAGTTAGTAACTGAGGAATAATGACCTATAATATATGTTAGTGAAATAACTTGAAAAATAACTAAATGATAGACAGGCTTGTGACATAACTGAATAATTGACAGGCTTGTGATATAATTGAATAATAGATTGATTTGTGATTTTAACATTGAATGGAGATTATCATGGATAATAGTATGCAAAAAAGTACTCCAGAGCGAAAACTATGGGCCCAGTATGATGCTCTGCAGCTGGGTTCTGGTTGGGATGAAAAAGATATACAAAAACCTCAGATATTAATAGAGGATGTATATGGAGACTCTCATCCTGGAAGTGTACATCTTAATCAACTAACAGAGCAAGCAAAATATGGTGTCTTTGAATGTGGTGGTTATCCTGCACATTTTCATGCTACGGATATATGTGATGGCTGTGCACAGGGACATGATGGTATGAATTATATTTTAGCCTCCAGAGAGGTAATCTGCGACATGGTTGAACTTCATGGTTCAGCAACACCTTGGGACGGACTTATACTTACATCATCCTGTGATAAATCCATACCTGCTCATCTAAAGGCTGCAGCAAGACTTAATGTACCCACAATATTTATTCCTGGAGGAAGCATGAGGCCCAGTCCCTATATGACAACATCCATGAGGGCGGGAGATATTTCCTTAAGACAAAAAAGAGAAGGTCAGATATCTGATGAAGAAGTAAGAGATTATAAAATAACTGGATGTCCTTCCTGTGGGGCATGTGCGTTTTTAGGAACTGCTAGTACCATGCAATGTATGGCTGAAGCACTTGGCATGGCTCTTCCTGGAAGTGCCTTAGTTCCTGCTACTATGAGAGATATTCTGCAGTATGCCAGAGATTCAGGAAGAAAGATAATGGAGCTGGCAAGCAAAGGTATAAGGGCCGATATGATTCTTACAAAGGAAGCATTCTATAATGCTTTTGTTATACATAGTGCAATAGGAGGCTCCACTAATGCTATGATACATATGCCTTCTATTGCCAGGGAGTTAGGAATAGTTATAGACCCTGATGAGATTGATGAGATTAATCATAAGATACCCCATATAGTCAATGTTAGTCCCAGTGGTGCTTATCCTACAGAAGCCTTCTGGTTTGCTGGAGGTATTCCTATGGTTCAGACCTATCTAAAGGAATATCTAAACCTTGATGTTCTAACTGTTACTGGAAAAACCTTAGGTGAAAACCTTGAGGATTTGCTAAGGGATAATTTCTTTGAGAGAAATCTTGGTTATCTCACTAATTATAATCTAGTGAGAGACCAGGTAATAACTTCACCTAATAGGGCAGATGAGATAGGCTCTATTGCAGTCCTAAAGGGGAATATTGCACCGGAGGGTTCTGTTGTCAAATACTCCGCCTGTGATAAGAAGCTATATGTCCATAGGGGACCTGCCAGGGTGTTTGACTCAGAAGAAGAAGCCCATAGGGCTGTAGTTAAGGGCAATATTAACCCTGGTGATATTATAATTATCCGCTATGAAGGCCCTCGGGGCTCTGGAATGCCAGAAATGTTTATGACTACAGAGGCAATTGTATGTGATCCAAGGCTTAATGGCACTGTATCCTTAATTACTGATGGCAGATTTTCCGGTGCTACAAGAGGAGCAGCTATAGGCCATGTATCACCTGAAGCGGCAGCTGGTGGACCCTTAGCATTTGTTCGTGAGGGGGATATAATTGAATATGATATTCCTGCACGGAAGATAAATTGCATAGGAATAGATGGTAAACTTATGGAAATGGAGAAGGTAGAGCAGATATTTTCCCAACGTTCTAAGGGGGGAATTATCCCAAGACCTAATAGAAAAGGGATATTAAAGCGGTATACATCCCTTGCCCTTTCTGCCATGGAGGGAGCAGGGTATTAGTAGTATATGATAGTTTCAAAAAAACATATCTAACTGAAAGGAGATTACTCATGAAAGCAAAATTTATAACTCCTGTGGTGACAGCATTTGACAGCAATTATAAACTTGATCTTAAAGCTAATCAAAAGATATGGGATTTTGTAATTGAAGGCGGGATAGATAGTATATTACTTATGGGAAGCACCGGTGAATTCTTTGCCATGACTATGGAGCAAAGGAAGGAACTTATTCTATCTGCAAAAATGTATATAGGTGAAAGGGTTCCCTTGATTGTTGGCACCGGGTGTATGAGATTGGAAGATACCATAAGTTTAAGTCGCTTTGCCGTTAAGAATGGAGCAGATGCAATTATTATTGTACCACCATATTATTTTTCATTATCAGAGAATAGTTTAGAGGATTATTTTGATAAGATAGCATCTGCTGTGGATACTAAAATATATCTTTATAATTATCCTGAGAGAACGGGATATGACTTGAGTCCAGAGTTAATGTTAAGGCTTAGGAAAAAGCATGATAATATAGTAGGGTGCAAGGATACAGTGGTAGATTTTGCTCGTACCCGTAAGTTAATTGATGTGATATTACCTGAATATCCTGATTTTGAGATCTATTCAGGATATGACGATAACTTTGCCCATAATCTTCTAAGTGGTGGAAGTGGTGTTATAGGGGGACTAACAAATGTGGCACCAGAAGTAGGTTCAGGCTGGGTTAAGGCTTTTAATGATAATGATATTCATCAAATATCCTACTATCAGAAGCAAATGGATAATTTAGCAAGGTTATTTGATTTTGGTGTACCCTTTGTTCCCCTAGTTAAAAAGGCTATGATTCTACGAGGGATACCTATGGAAGATATATGTACACCTCCGCTACAAAACCCTACTTCAGAACATGTCAAGGAGATAAAGGATATTTTACAGAATATTGGTCTTATTTAAAATGAAATAACATAAGAGTGCCACGCAAAGGGTGGCACTCTTATATTATATTAGTTCCTTATTTTTTCTTAAGTATTAATTCTATAGGCACAGTGGATTAGTCGAAATATTATGATGTATATAAGTGTTATTATTTTGTATAATTATCAAAATATCCCTGTACCAAGACAATAGGTGTTCCCTTATCGCCACTTCCTGAAGTAAGGTCACACAAGGAGCCGATTAAATCTGTTAGCTTTCTTGGAGTGGTGCCTTGAGATTCCAGATGACCAACCAAATTATCACCTTTGGATTTTATAAAATCAGTGATGGCATTCTCTAATTCATCCCCCTTAAGGTGGGCGAAATTATTGTCAGCAAGATATTTTAATTTTACTTCATTAGGTTGACCTTCCAAACCGCTGGTATAGGCTGGTGATACTACGGGATCTGCCAGTTCCCATATCTTTCCTATGGGGTCTTTAAAGGCTCCGTCACCATAAACCATTGCCTCTACATGTTTTCCTGTTTGCTCATAAATCTTTTGTTGGATACTATCGACAACCCGCTGACAGTCACGAGGAAATAGTTTTACTGTATCTTCAGTAGCCTTATTACATCCAAGAAGACCATAGGATTCATTATATCCACTGCTATCTACTGCTGTAGTAAGAATGTCATCTAGGCTATAGATTGTCAAAGCACCGGCATTTTTTAAGAGTCTTTTAGTACGTAGTCTTGAATGTACGTCACAGCAAAGTACGTGCTTAGTATGTTTTAAGATAGCACGGCAGTCATTGGCCAGTATAATTTCTGCTTCACAACCTTCGGCAGTAATAATATCTTTATAATATTCAATATAATCCACACCTGTAAAGGGATGTTTATAATATCCAAATAAATTACGGTAAATGTCCTCGGACAGTACATCAGTCCATGGATTAATGCCTTTTTCATCTAGGGTATCAATATCTGCCAAGTGGTTTCCCACCTCATCAGAAGGATAAGAAAGCAAGAGTACAACTTTTTTGGACCCCCTAGCTATACCCTTAAGACAAGTGGAAAATCTATTTCTACTAAGTATAGGGAAGATGACACCGAGGTCTTCATTGCCAAACTTGTCACTTATATCTTTAGCAATATGGTCAACAGAAGCATAATTTCCTTGAGCACGAGCTACCACAGCCTCGGTAACAGCTATTATATCCCTATCATTTATTTTAAAATCCCCTTGCTTAGCAGCATTTAGAATACTATTTACAACAATTTCAACAATATCATCACCCTCACGAATAATTGGGGCACGAATCCCTCTTGAAACAGTACCGACTAATCTTTCCATAAAGACACTCCCTTACATAATAATTATAAGACTAAATATTAAGATTATATTATAGTTAAAAACATTCAATAAAAACCTTCAATAAAAACCTACAATTAAAACATCAAAAAACTATAATAAATCTTATAATGAAAACCTTTTAATAAAATCTGCAATAAAAACCATTAATAGTATAACATTATAAATGACTTTAGTAAAACTAATAGTTGTTATACTAGATATAAGTTGTACTTATGACATCACATAATAAATATACCCCCAAATGTATAGTCCTAATCGAGCATTATAATCGACTTCGACATACAATTAGGGGTAGAAGTTAAGATATGAAATTATATTAAATCTTATTTGTAAGGTTCAATAGTTTGGATGGAACCATCTTCGTTATATGTTATTTCTGTAAATTTAACATTACGTAAATGATTTTTACCACCTGATATTTCACAATCATGATAGAACAAATACCATTTACCCTTAAATTCAACTATTGAGTGATGGGAAGTCCATCCGATAACAGGCTCTAGGATTCTTCCACCGTATGTGAAGGGTCCCTTTGGACTGTCACTGGTTGCATATACGATATAATGGCTTGAACCTGTGGAATAGGAGAGATAGTATTTGCCGTTATACTTATGTACCCAAGGGGCTTCAAAGAAACGTCTATCTTCATCACCTGCAAGTAGAGGTTCACCATTCTCATCAAGAATCTTATATTCCTTAAGATCCTCTTTAAGAGTCTTCATATCGTCATTCAACTCAGCTATATATACTCCTAAAGCTACTTCATCAGGATTTTGTTGACCTGCATCAGGGTCAAATTTACCTGTTTGCCATTTTTCTAATTGTCCGCCCCAGATACCACCGATATACATATATGCTTTGCCATCATCATCAACAAAGACAGCGGGGTCAATACTAAAGGTTCCAGGAATATAGTCAGGTTCAGGTTTAAATGGACCGTATGGTTTATCACTGGTGGCTACACCGATTCTAAAGATTCCGTCTTTATCCTTTGCAGGGAAATAAAAATAGTAGGTGCCATCCTTATATGCGCAATCAGGAGCCCACATCTGTTCACTGACCCAAGGTACATCATTCATATGAAGTACTTGACCATGGTCAATAACAGGAGCATCTATATCATCCATAGATAATACATGATAATCTTGCATGG
Source organism: Clostridiales bacterium (assembly GCA_012518935.1). Lineage (GTDB taxonomy): Bacteria > Bacillota > Clostridia > Lachnospirales > Lachnospiraceae > Mobilitalea. The sequence goes on along the minus strand of JAAYRE010000171.1, from coordinate 3,637 downwards.
CATATTGTGTACCATCATCATCAATTACTGCATTATGATCTAAGTCATGGGAAGGATAAATGTATAATTTATCTTCAAACACATGAGCAGAAGGATCAGCAGTAAAAATGTGTGAAACTAAAGGTTTGTTCTGTTGTGCACGCTTATTCATCAAATTTTCTCCTTGTATATATATAGTAATAGATAGATACTTCAATTATATCTAATATAAGACAAAGATTCAAGAGTGTTTATATTGAAAATATCAAATTGAAAATATCAAACTAAGTTATTGGAAAAACCTAAACAATTAAAATTAAAATTAAATTTAATACAAATGTCATTTGATTACCATATATAATTCCTATATTATATAATAAAGATTAATTTGATAAGTGAGGTGTCGATTTGTTAAAAAAACCCTGGAAATATTCATTTGTATTTATTTTAGTGATTTCTATCAGTATCTTGATTAATCCCTTAGAAGTTACCGGTGAAGTTAAGCCTATTACAGAGGCGGAGGAACAGTTAAAGGGGATTAGCAAAGAGGAGCAGGCCACCTTAGAAAAGCTCTTTATCTATACTCAGGAATTAGAAGAAATGGAAAGACAGCAGGCAGGTATAAGCCAGGAGATAGAAAAGCTTATTAGGGAGATTGATGGCCTTGATAAATCCATTGAAAAGGAAGAAGAAAAATATAATCTTAATCTAGGTATTATGGAACAAGTCTTAGTAAGTTATCAACGAAGTGGGCCGGCATCTTACTTAGAAGTTCTATTAAATGCTAAGAATTTAACATCATTTATAAAAAGTTTAAATTTGATTAAAGATATAACAAAAAACACAGGGGAACTGCTAACTTCCATTGAAGAAAGTAAGCAGTATCTTGAGGAAAGCAGGCAAAACCTATATGATAGCAAGGTTTTATTAGAGACTAAAAGGGTAGAGCTTGAAGAATCTATAGCTAATAAGAAAAGACTATTAAAGGAACAGGAAGATTATTTGAACTCTTTAGAAGAACAAAAAGAGCTGTATGAGAAGCATCTTGATAACCTGAAGTTAATGTGGGACAATATTAAAATTTTATTTTCAGAAGTGGTAGATGAATTTACGAGGATAGTAAGAGAAGGTCACTTCACTATGGATGATTTGCATATTGAGTTTTCTTTCTTATCTGTAAAGGGTTCCCTCCATGAGGATGTATTCAACAGAATATTAAATGATAATTCTAGTCTTACAGATATGTATTTTTCATTTACTGATGATGGAGTGAAGCTTGATGTACCAGGATATAATTTGAAATTGGAAGGCCATTTTGTTATAGACGATAAAATGATATTATTATTTGTACCTGAAGCTGGTACATTTTATGATATGCATCTAGAGAAAGAATCTATAGATGAACTCTTTAACAAACAACCTTTAATTATTAACTTTGAAAGTATAGCAGGGGATATGATACTTATAGACGTAGAACTTAATAAGGTTTATACTGAGAAGGAATATCTTAGATTTACTTTAAAAACAAGTTTCTTTTTTTAATATATTAAAAGATGGCTAAGGAAATGAGGGATAAGATTGATTAAAGCAAATGATGTATCATTAATATATCAAGATGGTACCAAGGCATTGAGGAATGTTAATTTAGATATTAAGCCAGGAGAATTAGTGTACATAACAGGTCCTAGTGGTTCAGGAAAGACTAGTCTTCTTAAGTTGATTATGGGTATGGAATATCCCACAACTGGCAATATAAGAGTTCTTGGAAATTCTTTTAAAAAGAATAATACAGGTAAGATTAGAAAAATTAGAAAAAGAATTGGACCAGTATTTCAAGAATTTAAATTAATTGAAGGTAGGACAGCCTTTGAGAATGTAATGATTGGAATGAGGTTTTTGGGTATTAAGCCAAAACAGATGAAACAACGAGCCCATGAAAGCTTAGAAAAGGTAGGACTAGGCCACAAGAAGCTTTCAAAGGTTGAAAATCTCTCATGGGGAGAATCCCAAAGAGTTGCCATAGCTAGAGCAGTTGCAAGAAAGCCTGCCCTTATACTGGCTGATGAACCCACAGGTAATCTAGATTATGATAATGCCATAAATATATTACAATTATTAAAATCATTTATAGAAAAAGATACATCAATTATCATAACTACCCATGCAACTCATTTGATAAAAGATGAGCAGAATGCCACCTTTATTCAGGTGAATAAGGGTGAAATAACCGTAGATAGGAGGGGGAAATCCTATGAAAAGCTTTCTGTATAACATTGGTTATTTTATTAAAGAAACCGGAAGAATTATAAGGCTTAACCTTCTATCGAATGTATTTTCAATTATAGGGACAGGATTAATATTAATTATATTGGGAATTGTTATAGTAGGTACAGACATTGGTAATCGTCTTGTAGTTATGCTTAATGAAGAAGCTGAAATAAGTGGATATTTTTCTGATTCTGTTGATGAAGAGGCTAAGGAGACAGTTGTAGAACGAATAGGTAAGATACAAGGTGTCACCAGTGTACGCTTAGTAAGTGAGACAGAAGCACAAGATAGGATGAAAGATATCTTGGGTGATGAAGCTAAAATCCTTGAACTATTTGATGAGAATCCCTTTGAAGCCTTTGTAGAAATCCGTATAGATATGGAAGCTATAGATAACATACTAGATGATGTAGCCAGTATGATAGAAATTGAATATGTCAGAGATAATAGAGCAGTTCTAGATAATATAAAAGATATAACTAATACCTTAAAGCTATTCGGATATCTTATGATTACAGCTGTAGGAATTACTACAATAATAATCCTATCCCACATGATTAGACAAGGAATATACAATAATAAAGAACAAATAAACACCTTACGCCTTCTTGGATCTCCCAGTGGATTTATTGGATTGCCCTATATTCTTAGTGGTATCCTTCTAACTTTCCTTGGAGGTATGCTTGCCACAGTTTCTATTGTATCCCTGATAAATGTTGCCTACGAGGGTATTGCTGGAACCATACCATTTATGCCCTTACCTCCAAGAACTGATTTGATTGAAAAGATGATGATAATTCTTCCTTCTATCAGTCTTTCACTGGGATTCATAGGAAGTTTGTTCGGTTTATCTTCAATACGAGAAAGAGCCTAGTATTAGTAAGTTAAAATTATGTGAACAGTGTCACCACTATAGATACATTGTGGTTGTACAGTTGGTGTTTTCTGAATAAAAATAAAATAGATAAATATGGAGAAATAATTATGTATAGTTTTTTGAATGATTATAGTGAAGGTGCACATCCCAGGATATTAGATGCTTTATATAGTTTAAATCAGGAGCAGAATATGGGATATGGCAAAGATATTCATAGTGAAAGAGCAAGAAAACATATTAAAAAACATTTAAAAAGAGATGATGTTGATATTCATTTTATTTCTGGTGGAACTCAGGCTAATCTGTTGGTTATTTCATCATTTTTACGCCCCCATGAATGTGTAATTGCAGCTGATACAGCTCATATTAATGTCCACGAGACAGGTGCCATTGAAGCAACTGGACATAAGGTGGTTGTAATGCCGGGTGTAGACGGAAAGCTAACACCGGAAAATATATACAAAGCTCTAAAATATCATAAAGATGAACATATGGTAAAGCCCAAGATGGTGT
>JAAYRE010000170.1 GCA_012518935.1 Clostridiales bacterium | reverse complement strand
CTCCTTCTACTGCCGTCAGAAGGTACGATAATCATATCACCCCTGTATGAAAGAGTAAACGCTACTTGTGCAAAAGTAAACTCCACCGCTTAATAGAGGAGTGGAATTAAACTTTTCAATTTTCATAAAAATGTCGAACTATATCCCTAATTGACAATATATAGTATATAATTTATAATTATACTTAATGACGAGGATATCTTTTTATGTGAAAATAAGGAGTAAATATGGCAAAAAATAAGCCACATAAGAATGATAAACAGAATTATAATAATGAGAAGGGTCCTTCTGATAGTAGAGAAAAAGGGGCATACGGACTAATTTTTACATATGCTACCTTTGGAATTCTATGGGTTTTATTTTCTGATATCATTTTAGGTTTTTTCTTTGACGATTTAGAAAAGTACAAAACTTTTCAGACATATAAAGGTTGGTTTTTTGTATTCATAACTACGATATTGGTCTATTATGTTAAAAAACGTAATCTTAAGTTATGGGAAGCAGAGTATTATAATAAAGTAAAGGTAAATCATGAACTTAAACAGGCTTATGACGAAGTAGCGGAACTTGAATCCGAGTTAATATACCAGCGTACCTTGAATGAAAATATTATTAGGGAAGCACCCAGTATCATTATCACCTGGGATGATAAGGGAAAGATACTATCAATTAATCCTTTTGGTCAAAAACTTACTGGTTATACGGAAGAAGAACTTATAGATAGTGTCGGTTGGGCTGTTATTATTCCTGATGGAAGGATTAATCTGGCTGTCGATACATATGAGGAGATCCTCAAAGTGGATGGAACCCTTGTTTATGATGGAGCAATAATTACTAAAGATGGCAAGAATATTGATGTACTTTGGAGTAGTACCAGACTCAAGAATCTATCCGACGATACACAAAGCTTATTTGTATCTATTGGTACTGATATTGAAGAGCGTAAAAGATATGAAGAAAAGATAGAGAACTTGGCATATTATGATACTCTTACAGGACTCCCCAATAGAATTTTATTTGAGCAAGAAGTCAATAGAAGTATTAATAGTGGTTGCAAAAAGTTCATGATAGCATATATGGATATTGATAATTTTAAGAATATCAATGATACAATCGGACATCAAGCCGGTGATGTGTTTTTACAGTATTTTGCAAACCGCATGATAAATAAAACAAAAGGAAAAGCCTTTGCTGCCAGATTGGGAGGGGATGAGTTCGCTATCCTCTATCAAGATGTTTCAAATGAAAAGGTTACTAGGGAAGTAGAAGAGCTCTTAAGCGAAATCAATAAAATTTGGTCATATCAAAATCGTTTGTTTTATATTTCCATGAGTGTAGGGATTGTAATTTATCCTGATCACGGTTCAGATACATATGAGTTATTAAAAAATGTTGATATAGCCATGTACGCATCAAAGAATGAAGGGAAGAATAGGATCCTGTTTTACTCAGAGGACTTCATGGAAGAGAGCTTTCGATTTAACGATATGGTCAATTATTTGCAGGAAGGAATTAATTTGGAGCAATTCTTCTTGGTATACCAACCGCAATATAAGCTCAGTAGTAAAGAACTCATCGGAATGGAAGCACTACTAAGATGGAATCATCCAAAGGAAGGATTTATTTCACCAGCGGAGTTTATTCCTGTTGCTGAGAAAACAGGTCAGATATATCATTTGGAAAGATGGGTAATAAAAAAAGCTTTAGAGCAAAAGAAATATTGGGAACAACAAGGGTTAAATGACCTGGTATTGGCTATAAATTTATCTACAAAAACACTTACCAGTGAGATTAACTTTGCAGAATGGGAACAGATATTATCGGAGTATTCAGTAGATTATTCAAAAGTAGTAATTGAGATTACAGAGACTGCAGATATTTTAAATGTGGATAATGTAATCAATAGATTAAATATTCTTAAAAAGAGAGGAATTCGTATAGCATTAGATGATTTTGGAACAGGCTATTCATCCTTGAACTATCTTAAAAAATTCCCTATTGATATTATAAAGTTAGATAAGAGTTTCATTAATTCCATTACTGAAAATGGAGTAGACAACTTATTAATAAGGAATATTTTGAAACTGGCTAGTGACTTACAATATGATGTAATTGCAGAAGGTATTGAGACTGCAGATCAGATGAATCGTTTAATTGAATATAACTGTGACAGTGGTCAGGGATTCCTTTTAAGTAAACCACTTTCTGTGGATAAGATAAATGATTTGTTATCAATAGAATAAAAACCAGTTCATTATTTCTAAAGAAAATAATAGTGCATCTCTAAATGGTTATTGTCTAGCATTTAGGATGCACTATTATTATGTCCATCACTCTTCAGCCTCGGCTTCTTTTACTATTTCATCCAGTACATTGATTAAATCATGGATTGTATATAATTCTACATCTCGTTCTAGAATAACATTTTTCAGCTCAACAGATAAGGTTTCAAACTTATCCTTTATAGCTGGAGCTACATATGACATATCATCACCTCTTATGTTTCTATTGCTTTGTCAGCATAATAACAGTATTAGCCTTTTGATTCACTATTATCCTATTATGCATCAAATTAATAAATGGTAAGTTGTAAAATAAAGTGACGGGAAATTGAATAAAAAAAGACACATGGTAGTTCTTCATTGTATAATGTAATCACCACAAAAACATTTACAAAGGAGAAGCAACTACCATGTGCAAAACTAAT
>JAAYRE010000169.1 GCA_012518935.1 Clostridiales bacterium | reverse complement strand
GTAACCGCATTCCCACCTAATAGCGGCTCTCTGTATACGTCGTATAATTCCTACTTCTCTTGCTCATCGGTTTAATATATTAAGCGGATTATATCAGGAGACATACCCCTTTGTCAACATGTTTTTGAATATTTTTACAGTTGTATAATAAGGTTTAGTATTTTATTTATTATCATGCAACTCTAAGAACTCATCATATGTACCTAATGGTCTGAAATCAATTTTATACTCCTTGTCAGTTATCTTACATACTTCTACTGAATCTATGCCCAAGATCTGTAACCTTTCATATGTAAGCAATTCTCCCTCTTTCAAGTTCATAACCTCACGTAATAACCATTTCCCCAATGCAGCATTTGGATTTGTCATTAATGCTTTGCTTCCGTCCTGGCACACTTTAGCTGATAACTCATTTCCATTTGGCAATTTCAAAGCAAAAGGCTCATCTCTTTTTGGAAAAAACTTCGGATAACTTCTGTGTATCCAAGCTGGTATTGAAATATAAACCTCATCATTACTTCTTTTTCTTCCAGCTGCATTCCACTGATTTAATCCACTTTTTTTAGGAACATTACGACCGCCCCTATTAGAGAATAAAGGCAAAATAACACTTTCATACCTATCTCTAGATACACCTGATTTATAATCAGTTTCATATGCCATAATACGAGAAAGCATATTATAGGGATTTTCAAGAATTTTGACTTTTATAGACAATAATGATTCTCTTGTATCAAATCTCATAAATAAGGTGTTTTTATTTAAATTAAATGAATACTCATTTTTCCCATCTTCAAAAGAAATAGTGCTTTTATTATTTTTTTCTTTTATATTTCTAATGTTGGAAATATCTATTAGGTTCATAGGAGATTCACATATTCTAATCAAATTAGGTTCTCTTACAATACAATGATAAATCATAGTATCTATACCATAGATTCTCATTGTACTTAATATTCTCTCGTTTCTTAGCCTTGCAATAATAGATACCACTTTTTCTGCACTTTTATTTCTAATCATATGTGCATCTCTGTTAAATTCAGCTATTTTCTGTAGAGTATAGTTGTTGTTTGCTAAAAATGTCTTTACTCCTATTCCAATCTTCCCAATTCTAGCATCTGCAGAGCAATCCGCCCTTCCAAGATTTTCTGCTCCAGTAACCATACAAAAAGTATTTTCAGCCACTCTGGAGTTAATATATGGTGAATCACTTTCACTAGATAGGCCTGAAAGCATACCTGTTAACCTTAAGTAGTCAGTATAACTATTAATAACATCCTGCCCCAAGTTATCTATTACCACAATACCACTCCTTCAAATTTACTACCTAACTAATATTTACAAATTAAATATACTATAGATTAGTTAATTTGTGAACTTAATATTTCCCATTATTATATAATAACCAAAAAAACCAGAGTTTTCACAAGGTAAACTCTAGTTTTATTTAGTAAAGAAATTAATATTGTAATCTAGACAACCATCTTTCTAACATATGATGTCCTAGCACGTTCTATTGCATTCTTTATTTCTTTTGCTATTCTTTCTATAACTGGTACTACAACAGAATTGCCTGCTTGTTTATATAGATGTGTATTAGCCATATTACTAGGCAATTTATAATCCTTATCAAACCCCATAATATTAAAGCACTCACGTGGTGTAAATTTTCTAATCCCTGTTGATGAATAAATAATAGGTACATTATGTCCTCCTGTACCCATATTGGCTGTTAATGTCGGACAAAGATTACTCTTATTTTCTCTAACATACACACGCCTCCATTGATAAGTCGTGTCGGGATTTTTAACCTTATCTTTTAGCTCATCATAAAAACCGCAATTATCAGCTGTATAATAATATTTATCATCTTGTTTTATATCATAATCTATATAATCTCTTAAGGTATGTGTAAGCTCGATTGGCTCTGGAAATTCAAACTCCTTATATACTTTCTCATCCAAAAAAGCCACAATATATATTCTCTCTCTATTCTGAGGTAAATTACCATAATCACAAGCATTGAGTACCTCTTTTTTTACATGATAGCCTGCACTCTTTAAGCTATCTAGAATTACTCGAAATGTATTGCCATTATCATGTCCTACAAGATTTTTAACGTTTTCCAAAAATATTATCTGAGGTTTTTTTTCCTTGAATACTCTTTCTAATTCAAAAAACAGATTCCCTCTTTCATCTTCGAAACCTTTACGATATCCTGCAACACTAAATGCCTGACAAGGAAACCCAGCTAGCATCACATCAAAATCCGGAATATCATTTGTATTTACATTCTTAATATCATCCACAATTAGTTCATTATTAAAATTTAATTTATATGTACTAGCTGCATGTTTATCGTATTCATTTGCCCAAATAACTTTAAAACCAGCTTTCTCAAATCCAACATCTATACCTCCAACACCAGCGAAAAAACTTGCAACTTTCATGATAGTACCTCCTAAAATTGCGGCGCGCCGCTAATATGTTAATATACTATCACTACTCATAAACATTGTCAATACTTTTCCGAACTTTTGTTCGGATTTGGGCTTTTTAAACTTTGACTATAATATAGGAGATGTATATATTATAAAAATCTACCTTATCACATCAATCTAAAATTCTTAAAAACCCTTTAGCTGTATATAAATAACAGCTATTAATAAGGTCTCCATTACCTAATTGAACATTCTTTTTCTCATCAATAACAGAGATTGGTGGAAG
>JAAYRE010000168.1 GCA_012518935.1 Clostridiales bacterium | reverse complement strand
TATGAAGGAAAGCAGATTCAAAGCTTTACTGACCTTACCCCTGGGGATTATGTGGTCCATGAAAATCATGGGCTAGGGGTGTATAAGGGCATTGAGAAGATTGAAGTAGATAAGGTAACAAAGGATTATATTAAGATAGAGTATGGTGATGGAGGCGTGTTGTATATACTGGCAACAGGCCTTGATGTCATACAGAAATATGCATCTGGCGATGGTAGAAAGCCTAAGCTTAACAAGCTTAATTCTGTGGAGTGGAAGAATACCAAGAACAGGGTTAAGGGAGCGGTTAAGGAAATAGCTAGAGAGTTAGTGGAGCTTTACGCCAATAGACAGGAGAGGAAAGGTTTTCAGTATAGTAAGGACACCGTATGGCAGAGAGAATTCGAGGAAGCATTTCCTTATGAGGAGACTGATGACCAGCTTCGGGCTATTGCTGCAACTAAAAAAGATATGGAAAGTAACCGTATTATGGATCGTTTGATTTGCGGAGACGTAGGCTATGGCAAGACGGAGATTGCAATTCGGGCAGCCTTTAAGGCAGTATCTGACGGTAAGCAGGTGGTATTCTTAGTACCCACCACCATTCTTGCACAACAACATTATAATACCCTTGTTCAAAGAATGATGGACTTTCCCATAAGTGTGGATATGCTTTCCCGCTTCAGGTCTGCAGCAGAACAACGAAAGACCATAGAAAGACTGAAAAAGGGAAGCCTTGATATTGTAGTTGGAACACACAGGGTTTTATCTAAGGATGTTATATTTAAGAATCTTGGCTTATTAGTTGTTGACGAGGAACAACGCTTTGGTGTTACTCATAAGGAGAAGATTAAGCAGTTAAAGAAGGATGTAGATGTACTGACCCTTACGGCAACTCCTATACCTAGAACTCTTCATATGAGTTTGGTGGGAATTAGGGATATGAGTATACTGGATGAGCCACCAGTGGACCGTATGCCTATTCAGACCTATGTCTTAGAGCATAATGATGAAATCATTCGGGAGGCCATAAGTAGAGAACTGGCTAGGGGAGGACAGGTTTACTATGTTTTTAACCGAGTAAATGGAATTGAAGATATAGCAGGAAGTGTATCACAGCTAGTCCCAGAGGCTAATGTTGCCGTTGCCCATGGACAGATGAATGAACGAACCCTAGAAAAGATTATGTATGATTTTATATCCGGTGAAATAGATGTCCTAGTATCTACCACCATTATTGAGACGGGGCTTGACATATCTAATGTTAATACCATGATAATTGATGATGCCGATAGGCTGGGTCTATCCCAACTATATCAATTAAGGGGAAGAGTGGGAAGGTCCAATCGTACCGCCTATGCATTTTTAATGTATAGAAGAGATAAGATGCTTAAAGAAATTGCTGAAAAGAGACTCCATGCAATCAAAGAATTTACAGAGCTTGGTTCAGGCTTTAAGATTGCCATGCGAGACTTAGAAATTCGAGGGGCTGGAAATCTCTTAGGAGCTCAGCAAAGTGGTCATATGGAGGCTGTGGGTTATGACTTGTATTGTAAGATGCTTAACGAAGCTATAAAAGCCCTTCAGGGTGAAGAACTTGATGAAGATAACTTTGAAACCACTGTAGACATGGATATGGATGCCTTCATACCTGCTACTTATATTAAGAATGAGATTCAGAAACTTGATATCTATAAGAGAATTGCCGGGATTGAGAATGAAGATGAGCTAATGGATATGCAGGAGGAACTGGTGGACCGCTACGGAGATTTACCCCATGCGGTTAATAACTTGCTTAACATTGCCCTGATAAAATCCATGTGTCACAAGGTGTATATCAATGCCTTAACCCAAAAGGATTATGAAGTAAAGCTTCTTATGTATCCTAAGGCCAAGATAAATGCAGCGGCAATACCTGCCCTTTTAAACCAATACCCCAAAAGCTTAAAATTCTATGCCCAGCCTGCCCCGGAATTCATCTATCAGCTGCCAAGATTCCCAAGGGGTAAAGCAGATACAATATCTATCTTTGAGGACCTAAAGAAGCTGTTAGAGGAATTTAATAAATTATTGTAATGACATTATAAATAATATGGCAATTTAATTTGGTGATATTTTTGCCTGATAAGCGTTTTGCAGTAGAGGATATACCCTATTGTAAGACGCTTATATTTTTAAATATTTTTATAATTTAAGGATTATTTAATAATTTCCATCTTATAATCAATCCATATCAGGTGTTGAACCAGTGGAAGGGGAGTATAGATGTACCTTAGAATAATTAAAAAAGATCTAAAGCGACAAAAGGCTATGAATATCATACTGCTAATATTTATAATACTTGCTACCACATTTATCGCAAGCAGTGTTAATAATCTGATATCAATTTCTACTGCCTTACCCAATTATTTTGATAAGGCCAAACTTGGTGATTATATTTTTATTAGTCTTAATAAAGAGGGAAATGATGGTGCTATTGAGCAATTCCTTAATTCCAATGATAAAGTTGAGTCCTGGACTGTAGATGACAACATGTATATTTCGGGGGAGAATATTAAGTTGGATAATGGTAATAAGTTGCTTTTAAACTCCACCGGTATGTTTACTAGCTATAATATTCAGCAGCAGAAATTCTTCGACAGCATGAATAAGGAGATTAGCTCCATGAATGAAGGGGAGATTTATATATCAAGATACGTTATGGATGAAAATGCCTTGGAACCTGGAGATAAGCTTACCCTTGTATACAATGGATTTGAGCTAGAATTTACCATTAAGGATAACCATAAGGATGCTTTTTTAGGTGCCCCCTTAATGGGAACTAAGAGATTTATTGTTAACGACAAGGATTTTCAGAAAATCACAGATAATATTGATTCGAATTTTGGCGGAAAGCTGTATTCTGTTAATACCTATAATTTAAAAGAATTTAAGAATGACTTTAACCGAGAGGGTCTTAATACTCTAGTAGCCTGTGATAAAAATATAATATCTACCACCTATGTAATGGATATGATAATAGCGGCTGTTCTTTTGATTGTCAGCCTTTGCTTAATTGTTATATCATTTGTAATCTTAAGATTTACAATATTATTTACAATTCAGGAAGAATACCGTGAAATTGGAGTAATGAAGGCCATAGGTATTAGAGACAAAAGGATAAGAGGCCTCTACATTTTAAAATACCTAGCTATATCAATAGTCGGTTCAATGCTTGGATTTTTTATAAGTATTCCCTTTGGAGATATGTTCATTAATAAGGTTTCTAGAAATATAATTATTTCTGATTCTATAGGCGGAAAGTTTATAAATGTCCTATGCTCAATTGGGGTTATTATAATAGTTATGCTATTTTGCTATAGTTGCACTTCTCGTGTTAGCAAGTTCTCACCGGTTATAGCCATTAGAAACGGCTCTGAAGGTGAACGCTATAGAAGAAAAGGATTTTTAAGATTGGGTAAAACCCGTATACCAACTGTATTGTACTTAAGCATTAATAATATATTAAGTGCGCCAAGGCGATTTGGAGCACTTGTTATAATATTTACCATAGGAATTATATTGGTTATAGCCCCAATTAACACCTTAAACACCTTAGAAGATGATGGACTGGTTTCCATGTTTAATATGGCCCAGTCTGATGTTTATATGGAAAATGATAGAGTGCAAGTAGAATTTATGTCAGCCGATGGTCGCAGTAAGATAGAAGATTTTATTGATGATATGGAAACTAATCTTAGGGAAAATGGTATTAATGCTTCTGTCTTTTGTGAAATGATGTTTCAATATCGGATAACATACCAAGATTATAGTTTTACATCCTTGGGCTTGCAGGGTACTGGTGTTGCTACGGATCAGTACATCTATACCCAAGGGCAAGCACCGATATATCCTAATGAGGTGGCTCTTACCCATATAACTGCTGATGAGATAGGAGCTTCAATCGGAGATACGGTATCCATAAAGACAGGGAGCACTAGTAAGGATTATATTGTAACTGCAATATATCAATCAATAAATAATATGGGAGTGGGCATACGATTTTCAGAGAAAGAAAATTTGGACTATAAACACGCCACAGGTTGTTGGGCTGTTCAAGTAAGATTTCTTGATGATTATAAGGATGAAGGAGAACTTATTGACAAGATTAGGAGGCTATATCCAGACTATGATGTAAAAACAGGCAGTGAATATATAGGGGAGATGCTTAGTGATGTTACAGTAATGGTGGAAGGAACCAAGCAGATTATAGTTGGAGTTATTATACTTATTAATATCCTTGTGGCTATTCTAATGGTAAAGACATTTATTGTAAAGGAAAAGGCTGAGATAGGATTACTAAAAAGCACAGGGTTTAGAAACAGTGCCATAATAAGCTGGCAGATCCTTCGTATAGGAATTATTCTTCTTATATCCATGATGCTAGGTATTGCTTTAGCCAATCCTATAACACAATTATCATCTGGTAAAGCTTTTGAGATAATGGGAGCCAGTCATGTAGAATTTGTTATTAAGCCCTTAGAAGTATATGTATTTTACCCATTATTGATACTCACATTAACCATGGTTGCCAGTACTCTAGCTGCACTACAGGTAAGGGGTGTTTCTACCCGAGAGACTCATAATATAGAATAAATCAATGCTTGTGTAATGCTATCTAGAATAAGGCTGCCTATAAACACTTGAGTTTTAAATATTTTTTTCCCAGGAGGATGAGATATGAACAAGGTTCTTGAAATTAAGGATTTATGTAAAACTTATATAGTTAACAAACGTCAAAACAACGTCCTTAAAAATGTAAACTTTACTATAAATAAAGGTGAAATGGTGGCTGTAATGGGTCCCTCAGGTTCGGGTAAGTCCACACTGCTTTATACTGTATCGGGAATGGATGATATTACGGCAGGACGTTCTATATTTGACGGCAAGGATATTAAAGAACTGGATGATAATGAGCTGGCAGATCTTAGGCTTGATGATATGGGCTTTATCTTTCAGCAGATGTATATGCTTAAGAATCTGACGGTTCTTGATAATATTATTCTTCCTGCCTGCCAGTCAAGGAAAGGCAGTGAAAGTAGAAGAGAGATTATGCACCGAGGACAGGACTTAATGCGAAAGTTAGGAATTATTGAGATTGCTGACAATGATATTACTGAGGTATCCGGTGGACAGCTTCAGCGTGCATGTATTTGCAGAAGTATGATTAATAACCCTAAGATGATATTTGCCGATGAGCCTACAGGAGCCCTAAACCGCACCGCATCTGATGAGGTTATGGCTGAACTAATTAAGATAAATCAGGAAGGCACTACAATTATGCTGGTAACCCATGATGTCAAGGTTGCCGCAAAGTGCTCAAGAGTATTGTATATTGTTGACGGAAATATCAAGGGAGAGTATAATTTAGATAATGTTGGAAGTGATATGTGGCTGACAGGTCGAGAGAGGGAGCTAAACAACTGGCTAATGGAAATGGGTTGGTAAGGCAGCTTATTAGGGGTTAGGTGCGATATGATAGATATACTTATAGTTGAAGATAATAAAGAGTTGGGCACTCTGCTACATGATTTTCTTGTAGCAGAGGGTTATACTGTTCTACTGGTGGAAAGCGGTGAAGAAGCCCTAGCATGCCTTAGTACGAAGACTATACGCCTAATAATACTGGACATTATGCTTCCTGGTATAGATGGCTTTGCAGTATGCAGTAAAATCAGGGAGGAATATAATACCCCAATTATTGTTGTAAGTGCCAAGGTGGGTAAGGAAGATAAGCTAAATGGCTTGCTCCTTGGAGCAGATGATTATATAGAAAAACCCTATGATATAGACATCCTATTAGCCAAAATCAAGGGTATCTTTAGGAGAAGCTATAATAGCAATATTTTAATTGATGGTAATATAAAGATTAATAGGGAAAAGAGTATTGCATATTGTGACGGTAAAGAATTGCCCTTAACTGCTAAGGAATATAAATTATTGCTTCTTTTAGTTGAGAATAAAGGAAGGACACTTAAAAAAGACTGGATTTTTAATAAGATATGGGGCTTTGACAGCTTTAGTGAGCCTCAGACTTTAACTGTACATATTAAGTGGTTAAGGAAGAAAATTGAAGATGATCCTAAAAACCCAAAAAGAATCTTAACCGTATGGGGAGTGGGATATAGATTTGAAGGTGAGTCACAATGAAGAGGTTGAATCAAGCATTTGTATTTGTGATTATATTATTTGTGACTCTTATAGTTGGTGCCAATTATTTTCTTATGTCTAATACATCTCATGAAGATAGTCGGCCTTATAGGGTTGAGATAAACCGCATACATAATGAGATAGAGCATAAGGGTATAGGAAGCATTAACCTTGATAATTATAGCTGTATTAGTAATATAACTGTCCTTGATGATCAGGATGGGTTTACTAATACTGCTTTTTTTGAGGGCAAAGATAGTGATTATGTAATCCGATGGATAGCCGGTAGCTTCTATCGTATTGATTATAAGCCTCAAGATAATCATTACAACAAAGCAATACACCTAGGAGTGAATATTGTTATAGGTTTTATATTCATTATAGTTATGGGTTTTCTTATATATATAAAGCATAAGATTATCAAGCCATTCCATCTAATTCAAGATGTTCCTTATGAGCTTTCTAAGGGTAATCTAAGTGTTGGTTTAAAGGAGAATAGAAGTCGTTATTTTGGCAAATTTGTATGGGGATTGGACTTGTTAAGGGAGAAATTAGAAGAGCAAAAACAAAAGGACCTAGACCTACAGAAGGAAAAAAAGACTCTGGTACTGTCCTTATCCCATGATATTAAGACACCCTTAAGTGCCATTAAGCTATATTCAAAGGCATTGATTAAAAATCTATATGATAGTCAGGATAAGAGGACTGAAGCCGCACAAAACATTAATAAATTAGCAGATGAGATTGAAGGATATGTCTCAGACATAATTAAGACTTCAAGGGAGGATTTTCTGAATATGGAGGTTACTAATGGGGAATTTTATATTGATGATCTTATAAATAAGACAAATGCTTATTACACTGAAAAACTAGATTTGAAGAAGATAGAATTTCATATAGAAAAATATAATAACTGCCTGCTTCAAGGAGAATTAGACAGGGCCATAGAAGTGGTTCAAAACATCATGGAAAATGCTATTAAATATGGTGATGGAAGAAAGATATATATTAGAATAAAAGATGAAGAGGATTGCCGCCTAATTACAGTTGCTAATACCGGCTGTTCCTTACTTGAGAATGAGTTGCCCTATCTATTTAACAGCTTTTGGCGAGGCTCTAATATCGGTAATAATGGGGGAAGTGGTCTGGGATTGTACATATGCCGTCAGCTTATGCTTAAAATGCATGGTGACATCTATGCAGAATGTAAAGGGGAAGAGATGCAGGTTACTGCAGTATTTAGAAAGTTGTAGATTGTTGCTTGACAACATTTCAGTGCTTAACTACAATAAATCTATGTGATATACTATAACAAGTGATATGTAATGCTCCAATAGTTTTAGTGTGAAAGGCATGGAATCCATATGAAGAAGATTAGTAAATTTAACATAGAATTATATAAATCCATCAAAGTCCTTATGGTGCTTATGCTGATGGTACTATTTTTAGGTGGATGTAGGATTGATGAGGCTAATTATGAATTAACCAACTACAAGGGGAAGTCTATTGAAAGCTTTGAAAAAAAGACAAAAACTCAATTAAAGCGAGAAAGTAACGGGATATATAGTATTGAAGATACCCTGCAGTTGATTGCACCAAAGGAGAAGATTAGCTCGATTACAGTTCTTGAAGGTTCTAGAGACTACAAGTTATTTGGTGTTGAAATTGGAATGAATAAGGAGCAGGCAGAGCAGAAGATAAATGATATATATGGTAAAGAAAAGAATAAAACCATAGACTCAGATAAGAATTCTATTACCCATACCTATCGTGATAAAGAAAGCGAATTTTATATATCTTATGATATTGATACAGAAAAGGTTACGGAGATGTCCTATTATTACCTTAAGTCTGAAGATAATGAAGCTGAGGATTCGGTTAATGCTGGAGAATTAATAGCCTTGGTAGGAGATGTTAAGGTCTATTATAACGAGGCCATGGTATACCTAAAGTCTGCTCAAGAAAATTATGAAACAGATTATGGGAAAGGCATCTGGGATGTGGATCTTTTAGGTGATGGTAGAAGTTTTGAGCAGTACATCAAAGAGGAAGTATTAAAACAGATTATTCAACTTAAAGTAATTAGGGAAGAGGCTGAGAAAGAGGGAATAACTCTAACAGCAGAAGAAAAGGCAGATGCGGCTGCATATGCCCATGAACATTTTTCAGGGCTTTTTGATGAAGACATAGACCGTTATCTAGTTAATAGAGAGCTTTTGGAAATGATTTATTCTGATAATATCTTGGCTGAAAAGGTGTTTGAAACTAAAACAATTGATGTGGATACCAATGTATCTGATATAACTGCTAAGCAGATTACAGTACAGCACATTCTTGTAAATGGAACAGAATTAGATGACCAGGGTAAGAGAATACCTTTATCAATTGAGAAGAGACAAGCAGCCTTTGAAAAGGTAAATACTTTACTTGAAAAGGCCAGAAGTGGTGAAGACTTCTACCTATTGGCAGAGGCCAATTCAGAGGCTGAAGAGATTGAATATACCTTTGGTAGAGGAGGAGCTCCTCAGGGATATAGTAAGGCCTTTGAACAAGCAGCATTTAATCTAAAGAGTGGCGAAGTTAGTGACATTGTAACTACAGAATATGGATGGCATATTATATACTGCGTAACAGATTTTAATGTAGATGCAACAATTAGGGTTAAAGAAGAAATTATAGAGGAACGACGGATGAATCTATTTGCTGAGCTTTATTCAGATTGGTCCGCCAATTATGATGTGGTAATTAATAGTGATGTATGGGGTGCCATCTCACTAAAGGCTGAGTAACAAACAATATAAGGGGGTTATAGGTATGACCATGATACACAGATGTGTGAGATCATACCTATAACCCCTTATTACTAAGGTTCTTTGTCAAGTTTTGGGGTGTAATTCTATTGAATCATGCCCCATTACTAGGCATAGAGCCATTTTAATGTTTGTCACTGGTTGCTGATATAAGAGTGACTATACATAATATAAGTTCTCTGATGGATAGAATGGATCACAGGTTACATCGATTCCAAGTTTTCTAAGAATTTGTTCATCATTCTTATTAAGCATGGAAGTACAATGAGCCTGAACACCATTTAGCATGGACAATTTATCATAAGCCAGTTGTGCTGTGGGATTTGTTACAGCACATATACTTAGGGCAATTAGGATTTCATTTGCATTTAAATGAGTAATCTTACTATTCAAATCTTTATCTTTTAGGTTGCGAATGGTATCTAAAATCAGAGGAGAAAGGAGAAAGATTTCATCACTTATCCCTGCTAGATACTTTATTGCATTTAATATGGCAGCAGAGCTACAATCCATAGTTGCAGAGCTTCTACCAGTTATAATTTCTCCATCGGGCATTTCAAAAGCCATAACCGTAACAGCTTCGCTTTCGTTGCATTTTTCTCTTAGTTTTGCGGCATAGTCTCTTGCAGGCATTACACAAGCTCTATCCTCTTGCTTTAATTGTACCTCTTCCATAATAACCTTCATACGGTTTAATGATTCTTCGTCCAGTAGTCCCTTCTTAAAATCACATGCTGTAGCAAAGTATCTTCGTATAATTTCTTGCTTAGAGGCCTGGCAAACTATGTCGTCATCGATAATTCCATAGGCCACTCGGTTGACACTCATGTCAGTTGGGGACTGAAAGACAGATTCCTTACCGGTTATCTTCTCTATAATTCTTTTGACTACCGGGAACATTTCCATATCTCTATTATAATTGACTGTAACCTCTTGATATTTTTCAAAATGGAAGTTATCAATCATGTTGACATCCTTAAGGTCTATAGTAGCAGCCTCGTAGGCTATATTAACAGGATGTTTAAGGGGTAAATTCCATACGGGAAATGTTTCAAATTTTGAATAACCAGATACCCGACCTTCATTATATTCATGGTATATTTGATTTAGACAGGTTGCAAGCTTACCGCTATTCGCTCCCGGTGCAGTTACTACCACAATGGGTTTGCTTGTAGTGATATATGGATTACTGCCATATCCATTTTCACTAACGATAGTATCAATATCTGCAGGATAACCGGGAATGGGAACATGCTTGTATACTTTTATATTACGTCTTTCTAATTTGTTAATAAAGACATCGGTTGCTGGCATTTCACTGTACCGTGTTATTACTACACTGTTGACTTCCAAATCGTAACTACGAAAGTCATCTAGTAGGCGGAGAACTTCCATATCATAGGTAATACCAAAATCTCCTCGGATTTTGTTCCTTTCAATGTCACCGGCATAGACACAGATAATTATTTCCGTTTGATCCTTAAGTTTTTGAAGTAATTTTATTTTGGCGTCTTCATCAAAACCAGGTAAAACCCTTTTCGCATGCTTGTCTCCTATGAGTTTGCCACCAAACTCCAAATACAGCTTGTCATAATTATTTACCCGTTCCAAAATGTACTTTGACTGCTCCTCTATATATTTCTGTGGATCAAATCCGGTTTTCATAAATGTCCTCCTTAATATGTTCTATGTATGTTATCGGCTAAATAGGTATATTTTATAAGATATAACTAAGTAAAACACTATATTCTATCATAAACAAATGAGGAAAAAAGTCAAACTATTTTTAGACCTAAATACACGCACTTTAATTAAAAAGTGCGTGTATTAGTATCTGGATTCCTTATTTGTTTTGCAAATATCATGTTTCCAATCCTTGCTGTCACTGGTTTTGAACGAATCCAGGCATTAGTAGAGCTTGTATCATAATAGAATAATGCTTCATTACTGGGATCCGCTCCATATAGGGCAGCCCATGCTGCTCTAAGAGCATCGTCTGTAGGGGGCTTGTTAATATAACCATTTTGTACCGGTGAAAACTGATAATATCCACCTGTTACATGGTTAATAACTGAGCTGATGGTATTAGGCCAGTCAGAACTTTGAACACGGTTTACTACTACGGCACCTACACCTACCATAGTATCATAGGGCTCGCCAATTGCCTCTGCAGTGATAAGTCTTGCTAGTAAATCTACTTCGGATTTAGTATATGAGATTACAGTGCCACTGTTAGAAGTATTGTTAGAGCTACCTGTAGTGCTACCCGTTGAACTAGCTGAGGTAGAACCAGCGTGAACACCTGATATCTTAAGGGCGGGAAGTAGAAGCTTTTGCCCTGGAAGGATAAGGTTGTCCCATTTGTTATTTGCTATACGTAGATTATCCAGGGTTATTCCCGACCTTTTGGCAATCAAATACAGAGAATCTCCACTTTTTACTGTATAAATCTCTGCAGTAACTTTGAGAGCTTGTCCTGGATATATCATATTTGAGCTTAAATTGTTATTGGATTTTAATGTGCTAACTGATGTGTTGAATAATTGACCAATTTTATAAAGTGAATCCTTTGGAAGTACAGTATAATTAGCCGCATATGCATTAGAAGAAAAGAGTGTTAATGTAAGTAATAGCACTGCCATAAAAATCCTTGTATTTTTTAGTTTCATAAGGACCTCCTTGGTTTTGGTTATGCCTAAGATTTGTCGTTACGTAAATTATTGTAAATGATATTTTAAGGCAATTCCATATTGGATTATTGGTTAAGGTGGAAAAGAAAGTAAGTAAGCTTTAAGGGGTATGGCCTCATTTTTGTTAAGAAGTATTTATTGTTGTATAAGGTGTATGATAATGATAAGATTAGGAATAGTAATATAATGACATGATATAGGCTTATATTAAAAGAAGAGATCAATAAAATTATGTTAATAAAGGCAGGTGGGCTTATGTGTGGAAGATATAATTTTACTGTGGAAGAAAGTGAAGAGCTTAGAGAGATTATTGAGAAATTAAATGCCAAAATTCAAGGGAAGGACATAAGAAATGGAGAAGTCTTTCCAACAAATCAGGTGCCACTATTGATTAATGAGGAAGGTAGTGCCGAGCCTGTTCTTAGTGCCTGGGGATTTCCTAAGTTTGATAAGAAGGGTGTAATTATAAATGCTCGTTCTGAGACAGCCTTTGAGAAAAGGACATTTAGGGACAGCTTAATTAGTCGTAGATGTATTATTCCATCCACGGGATTCTATGAGTGGGACAAAGAGAAAAGAAAATATTTGTTCAGGATGGAGGGTTATGACGCCTTATATATGGCGGGATTGTACAATTTTTATCAGAATGAGATGAGATTTGTCATCCTTACAACTGATGCCAATGAATCCATACATGACATACATCATCGCATGCCTCTTGTTATACCAAAAAACCAGATTGAAACTTGGATTATGGATGACAAGGTTACTAATGATATTCTTCATAGGATACCGCCTATGCTGACCAGAGTTGAGGTATAATTGTTCCTGTACTTTTAATGACACTGATATTTCTATAGGTAGAGAACTTATGTTAGAATTCAGGTAATAATTTTGTAATTTCATACTGACTATTAATAATAAGCCAAAGGGAGGCCATGTAAGACATTATGTTCCACACTCCGATTGCTGATACGTCATTCTCAACTATTAAATTCATTAATGAATTAATTGTCAAGGCATTTACATACCAAATAATATATTGGTTGTCAGTACCTTGAACTTCAAACAAGTAAAAGAATGGAGTCTGTGATACCTCATCAAATTGTATGATTGCTCCAAACTCTAAGGCCAAGGTCACAACATTGTCTATAGTGATGCTGTTACCATCAGTTACACCAGCTATATATGGAAGCTCCCAGACATAACCCAATATGGGAATACCAATAACTATCTTATCTACATCCACTGTTGGTAAGATAGTAGTTAAAAAACTGCTAACAACCTTCACAGAAATAACAGGGGAAGGAGGGCTAAGAACAGTACCCCATGTATATTGCAGAAATATTATCGAATAAACTATATCAGAAAATCTTGAATAATCTATAGGTTGAAAAATTACTTCTCCACTGGAGGTGTGGGCTTCTGGGTCAATTGCAATAAGGGTTAAATAACCTTCACTTTCTAATCTTTCTGAAAATCTTCTCGTATAATTATAAAATAGGTCTTGATTATCTGTAGTAATATATTGTGCCGATATTATTACCCCATAATATCACATATCCCTTATCTCTTATAATTTCCAGTACATTTTCAAAAATTATTTCTTGAAGTGCCTCGTCGCTTATTACCCTATTGGTCAGTCTCAAATCGGCTTTACCCTGTACTGTTATGGTTGCCAAATGCATAAGGGGAATTACACCGTGTTGTATAGCCATTTCTATTATATCTATATCATCATCGGTTCCAAGAGCCTCACCATTTTGTCCTATTTCATAATCAAATATGGCAAGGTAGGTTAAGAAAGGCAAGGTCTTTCTAAGTATCTGTCTATTTATAAAGGTATTAGTATATCCATAGGTAGATATGCTTCCGCTTCGGTTATATGAAATAGTAAGCTCTTCACCCGGATATATATATGGCCTGTTAATAAGAAAAGGGTTATTTCGTAACAATTCATTTACGGTAATGTTGTTAAGAGTAGCTATGGAAGATAAGCTGTCTCCTTCTCTTACCCTATAAGTTTTACTGGGATGAACTATAACTAATACTTGACCTATCAGTAGACTATCTGGATTTTGTAATTCATTATCTCTTATTAATTTTTCAACAGAAATCCCATATCTATTGGCAATCTCCTCTATTGTATCCCCGGGTTGTACTACGTATATATCCATATAAAACCTCGAAAACGCTTTTTTATATTATATGCATAGATAATACTAAGAGTTAAAAAATCACAAAATTTCCCCCTTTACATCGAACACCCGTTCTGATATAATAATCTCAAGAGGTGAACGTATGTATGGATAATTTGATTTTTCATATTGATGTGAATTCGGCTTTCCTAAGCTGGGAAGCCGTTTATAGACTGCATATCCGGGGAGAGACAAGGGATTTGCGGGATATTCCCTCTGCAGTGGCGGGGGATGTGAAGAAGCGACACGGAATTATTCTTGCCAGGTCCACTCCTGCTAAGAAATACGGTGTAAGAACAGGAGATACTATCAATGATGCCTTAAAGCTCTGTCCAGATCTTGTTATGGTGGATCCCCATTATGATTTATATGAGGCTTGCTCAGAGGCTTTTATGGAGATTCTTAGGGAGTTTTCCCCCTGTGTGGAGCAGTATTCAGTGGATGAAGCATTTTGTGATATGACAGGAACAGTGGGTCTTTATGGTTCAGCGGTGGTGGCTGCTACACTTATGAAGGATAAGATTTATAAGGAGCTGGGCTTTACGGTGAATGTTGGGGTTTCTACCAATAAGATACTGGCCAAGATGGCATCTGATTTTAAGAAACCTAATCTAGTACACACCCTATTTCCTGAGGAGATAGAGAGTAAGATGTGGAGACTACCGGTGGAGGAATTGTTCTTTGTAGGTCATGCCACCAAAAGAAAGCTTCACAATCTGGGAATTCGTACAATTGGGGAGCTTGCGAGGACGGATTTAGATATTCTAAGATCCCACCTTAAGAAGCATGGAGAGGTGATTTATTCATTTGCCAATGGAATTGATATGTCTGTAGTTGCAGATGAAGCTCCGCCCAACAAAGGTTATGGGAACTCTACTACGATTGCATTTGATGTGGATGATGGCAGTACCGCCAAGATGGTGCTGCTTTCTTTGGCTGAAAAGGTTTGTACTAGATTACGAGCAGATTCGGCTATGGCTAGGGTGGTTGCAGTTAGTATTGTTGATACTTATTTTAGATATTCATCTCATCAGATGCAGCTTTTTTCCCCTTCCAATATAACCAATGAGATACACAAGGTATCCTGCAAGCTTTTTGACCAGTTGTGGGATGGCTCACCAATAAGACAGCTAGGGGTCCATACAAGTAAGATTGTCAGGTGGAGTACAGAAAAGCAGATTAATTTATTCGATATGAACCGATATGAGAAACAAGCTAAGTTAGATATAGCTGTGGATACCATAAGAGAAAAATACGGGGATGATTCCATTATAAGAGCAATTTTCTTGGATGGACCGATCTATCATATGTCTGGAGGTATCTCTAAGGAGAAGCACAGACCGAACTATAATGATGGGATTAGATAATCAGATATTATTGGTAAAGGTAACTTATATAGATGATTATTGAATCGATTAGAAAGGATATTGTTATGCTTCATATGCCAGTGGATGTAGTTGCTACATTTAATGTACAGGGTAATATCAAGCCCAATTATATACGACTTGAAGACGAAAACCGCATCCTACAGACCTATAAAATTGAAAACATAATTTTTTGTCGGGAAGATAAATACGCAGGCATACCCACTATACTCTTTTGTTGCAATATAATCCGAGGAGGACAGGTGCAGATGATTAATATAAAGTACCATGTACGGACACACCAGTGGGTACTTGCTAATGAAGGGTAGAATATATGCAGAGCCTATACATTCAGATAATCAGAATGTATAGGCTCTATTATAATAGGAGAAGAATTATTAATTAAGGTACTAGTTTGAATTATATATTTTTCAATCTGTCCTAATAGGAGAAGTATTACTAACTAAGGTACTTTTTCTCTAAGGATTCTAGTAAGGATATATAATGCTCCTGAGTACCATTTTTACTTGCACTTTCTTCAAAATTAATCGTATCATTATTAACTTTTTCTAGAATTTCGGTAGGAAGCTGTCTTCTAGCAAATGTGTAGATTACAGAATCTTCCTTATCAATATGTCTCTTCATATGATGGGTGTAGCTAATAGCATTGGCTATTACATCAATACGGCTTTCCTCATCACCTTGTTTTGTACGCTCCAAGGAGGAGATAAGTTCCCGAATATATAGTCTACCCATATCATGCTCTACCATCATCCCGTGGGTAATCAGCTTGTTCCCCAAGGCTCCAAGATGTTCTACAATTTTGTTGAATAAAAGTTTTTCTTCCTTGCCGTGGTGATGGTTATCGGAATAATTTTTGATAAAATCTATCATTTTATCAAAGTCTTCATAGTTAATGGTATCACCATTCATAATACCAATACATGCCTTACGGACGATTTTTAACATACGAAGTATATATTGATGTTCTTCCATCATAAGGTTTATACTATCCATGATATTCCTCCCTTATGGGGGGTGGCCAGTGCAGGGTATATCTTTGCACTGGCCTTTTATAGTGCTTATCTATATAAAAAGGGGGTTAGGGGAAGCGTTATTATTCTAGGAATAGTTTTATGTCGTCTTCAACTGTTCCTATACCAGCTATACCAAAGTTCTCAACTAATACATTTGCAACATTAGGAGAGAGGAAGGCTGGGAGTGTGGGGCCTAAGTGAATATTCTTAACTCCTAAGTAAAGCAGTGAAAGAAGTACAATTACCGCCTTTTGCTCATACCATGCAATGTTAAATGCCAATGGAAGCTCATTAATATCAGTAAGTTCAAAAGCTTCTTTTAATTTAAGTGCAATTAGTGCAAGGGAGTATGAGTCATTACACTGACCAGCATCAAGAACTCTAGGAATTCCGTTAATGTCGCCAAGCTCTAACTTGTTATACTTATATTTTGCACAACCTGCGGTCATAATAACCGTATCTTTAGGAAGTGCTTTTGCAAAATCAGTATAATAATTTCTTGCCTTCTGGCGACCGTCACATCCTGCCATAACGAAGAACTTACGGATAGCACCGGATTTTACTGCATCTACAACCTTATCTGCCAAAGCAAATACTTGGTTATGGGCAAAACCACCGATAATTTCACCTTTCTCAATCTCAACTGGAGGCTGGCAGGTCTTAGCTAGTTCAATGATTTCAGAGAAATCTTTATGTCCATTCTCGTCCTTCTCAATATGTGTACATCCAGCAATTCCTGTTGCACCAGTTGTAAATAATCTATCTTTATAGGAAGCCGCGGGGGGAACCACGCAGTTGGTTGTCATAAGTATGGGACCATTAAAGCTTTCAAATTCTTCTTTTTGTTTCCACCAAGCATTACCATAGTTACCTACAAAATGACTGTATTTCTTAAATGCAGGATAGTAATGGGCTGGAAGCATCTCTGAGTGAGTATATACATCAACTCCTGAATCCTTAGTCTGCTCTAAGAGTTGTTCCATATCCTTAAGGTCATGGCCGGAGATAAGGATTCCAGGTCTTGTACCTACACCGATATTAACCTTTGTGATTTCAGGGTTACCATAGGTTCCTGTGTTGGCAGAGTCAAGTAGTGCCATACCGTCTACACCAACCTTACCAGTCTCTAAGGTAAGAGCCACTAATTCATCTATAGTCAGTTCATCATTTAATGTAGAAGCAAAAGCTTTTTGCATAAATGCATTGATTTCTTCGCTATCATAGCTTAATTCATTTGCATGCTTCATATATGCTGCTAAACCTTTCAATCCATAGGTTATTAACTCTCTAAGACTTCTAATATCTTCATTCTTAGTTGCGAGTATACCAACCTTTGTGGACTTGGCATCCAGTTCTTCTCTGCTTGTTGCTGTCCAAAGAGCGGCTTCTGGTAATCCTTCTTTATTGGTAACCTTATTAAGTAAATCATTTTTTATATTTAATGTTTCAAAAACTCTTTCATAGAAAATCTCATCATTAAAATTCGCATTTGTAATTGTTGTAAACAAGTTAATGGTAACATAATGATTAGTCTCTGCAGGAATACTTACTCCTTCTGCACGAAGTGCTGTAGTAACTGCACTTAGTCCCTTTGTAACATATATTAATAGATCCTGCATTCTTGCTAAATCAGGGGACTTTCCACATACACCAAACTTGGTGCAGCCGGTACATCCTGCTGTTTCTTGACATTGGTAACAAAACATTTTATTTTCCATTGTTTCTTCTCCTTATAGATTATTTAAGTATTTTATATTTTGTATTTGACATCTTTGTTATGTGACGAGTATAATACAAACAAAGAGAAAAAAGTGTAGCTGTAGCAACAAAATATCAATAAAATGTAAAAAAATATTACTAAATAACTTTTCATATAGATAAGGGGGAATATAACGTGGATAAATATTATCCTATATTAAAGAAATGTGTCTTGTTTCGTGGAATAGAAGAAAGCAAGTATAAGCATCTACTTGGTTGTCTGGGTGGTAAGATTAGGAGTTATAATGAGGACGAATATATCTTTTTTGCAGGGGATGAGATTAATCATGTAGGAGTAGTGCTATCAGGAAGAATTGAGGTACTAAAGGAAAACTTGGCAGGGAATAAGCATATTATTGCAGTACTTGACCCTTCAGACATGTTTGGGGAGGGTATCGTCTGTACATCAAGCAGGTTATCACCAGTTACCACTAAGACCATGGAGGATACTGAGGTTTTATTAATACCTTATGAGAGAATTATTAGGAGTTGTGGAGAGGGCTGCTCCTATCATATTGGACTCATACAGAATATGATGGTTATTCTAGGAGAGAAGAATGTAACTCTAAATTGGAAGCTAGACCTTCTAACCTTAAAGGGAATGCGTGAAAAGCTGGCAAACTATCTTTTAAAGGCTTCTATAGAAAATGGTAGCAATACCTTTATGATACCTTTAAACAGAACTGAGCTGGCAGATTTTCTCAATGTATCCAGAACATCCATGTGCAGGGAACTAACAAGGATGAAGGATGATGGATTAATAGATTTGTACGGACGCAGCTTTAAGATCCTTGATCAAAAAGGGCTTGCACAGTGCTTGGAGTAGGTGTTGGATATTACATCTATAATACAAGAGGTATCTTTTCGACAATCGTTACTTCATCCGGGGAAACCTTACAACGATAGGCTAGAACCTCAACGCCAGCCTTAAATGCAGTTTCTACCATTAAAGCAAATTCGGGATCGGTTGCCTTATTAGGCGTAAAGCCAGTAGCATATTCTACTTGAATCACAAAAAGAAGAACAGCTCTATGACCATTATTTACTGCGTGTATCAGTTCACCTATATGCTTTCTACCACGTTCAGTGGGGGCATCGGGGAAGTATGTCCAATCATCGTGTTCTAATGTTACACCCTTAACCTCTACAAAACAGGCTTGCTGGCTATAGTTTAAGTTAACATTATCCGTTAATTGCAGGTCAAATCGGCTATTTTGGTATGTAACTTCTCTTTTAATAGTTGTGTATCCGATTAGTTCTTCTATTACATCACTGGCTATTGCCTCATAAGCTAATGCATTAGGGAGTTGGGAATCTATAGATATCCAAGCTTCCTTCTTCTTTATCATACGTAACTCATACTTAGTCTTCCTGGTAGGAGAAGAGTGATAAGAAAGAAGGACAGAAACCCCTGGGGTTAAAAGTTCTTTTAGCCTTCCTGTGTTTGGTACATGGCATATAACTTCCTTGCCATCAATATCTATATGGGCAATAAACCTGTTAGGTCTTCTGATAAATGTACCTATGTAACTGTCATAATTTAATTTCATGGTATTACCTTTCTGATTTTTATGTTTATGGGGTTAATAGATTAGGTGCTTGGTGTAGGCACCTATCATTTAATTGCATT
>JAAYRE010000167.1 GCA_012518935.1 Clostridiales bacterium | reverse complement strand
GAAATAAAAAAGAAGTGTCATACTTGACACTACGTTAATATTATAGGGAGCTGAAAATATGAAAAAAGTGATTTCATTAATATTACTGGTTACACTTCTTTTTTCAAATTTTACTTATGCTGAAGCTGCTAAGATATGGAGCAAGTACGTGGCAAAGGATAAAAGCTTTTCCTTTCACTACCCCAGTGGATGGAAGGTTACTGAAGGAGAATCCGTCATAGTAATTGAAAATGCCAAAAGTAAAGAGCAACTGATGATGGTAATGCTACCCTTTGAAGAAAAAAAGACACCTAAACAACATGCCAGTGGATTTATCAGTATGGTTAAGAGTGAAAACCCCAATATTAAAGCATCTAATTGGCGAAGTTTAACAGGCACAAAGGATGATCATATTGTTTTTGATTTGTCAGATAAGATTAATGGCAAAAAGCAACTTGGACTAGGGCTATTAATTAAAGATAAGAGTTCAAAACAAGCCATATGGTTTTCTTATTTTGCCCCGGAAGCCGATTATTATCTGATTCGAGGCTATGGAATATTAGAAGGATTTTTAGGCTCTATTGCATCCGGTTCATCATCAACTGCTCCAAAGATAGACTATACTGTAGATGTGGGTGCTAATATTGATAAGAATGCAAAAGGGTTTTTGTTTATTTTAGAATTCGCCCTGGGAGCACCCTTCACTAAGAGTCAGGAAGATACTATTCTGAAGGAGCTAAAAGCTGGTTGGAGACACCTATCGAAAGAAGAACTGGCCTTCTATGATGAATATCCCGTTCTTGCAAAATCGATAATGAAGGCTAAACAAAAAGACATTGAAAAGATTAGAAAAAGTTTTGAAGAGATTATAAAAGAAATTATTGATGAAAGTGATCAGAAAGATCCGGCAATTAAGATAATAAAATCTACTATGGAGAACCGTGGTAAGATAGTCGTCAAAGGTGACCCTCCACTGACAGAAATGTCTCTTCAAGCATACAGTGAAATCATAGCTTATTCTATGCTGTTGCAAGAAGATGATAAAGCTTCTCCTGATAAAATTACAAAAAAATCGGTTGATAGTATTAAAAAGCAAGTAAAAAAGGTCTGGAAAGATTTTTCCAAAGAGGATAAGGAAGATATCGCAACCGCTCCTGGTCTATGGTTCTGTCTCCGTGCACAGTATAGGTTTGGAACAAAGGCACAGCAGAAGGAGATCCGTAATAGTATTAAGAAGATTGAACAAGCAAAAGCTGTAGTAAAAGATGATAAAGGAACTGCCTCTACTGGTAAAGACAAAACCAATGTGGCTATGGATATGACTGCACACATGAGTATGATGCAGATTCAACAGATGACTTTTAATACCTATATGTGGAGCAGAGGTTTTAATTATCTTCCTGCTACAGGTAAGATGTGGTAGATGATTTAATTATATAATAATAGAAGAGTCGTGAAATATATTGAGGGATATACAGATATAACTGTATTACACATGCTCCTGCCAGTGTGTAGAAATAATTGTATGCCCTCAATTTATTTTTTGCTATCTATTGGTATAATGATAATACCAACAAATTAAATATAGATTAAATTATAATTAAAGAATCAAGAATAACTTGAATTAATTAAGGAAGATTAATATAATAGCTATGTGCAATTGGCAAGATTAGACAATAAACAGGATCTGAAAGGAAATACATCATGCTTCAAATTAAAAACATAAGTAAACAGTATATAACAGGAGAACTGACACAAAATGCCTTAAGTGATGTCAGTCTGAACTTTCGTGACAATGAGTTTGTAGCTGTACTAGGCCCCAGTGGCTCGGGTAAAACAACACTACTTAATATAATTGGTGGCCTTGACCGTTATGATAGTGGGGACTTGATAATTAACGGTATATCTACAAAAAAATATAAGGATAGAGATTGGGATTCCTACCGCAATCATACCATTGGCTTTGTATTTCAAAGCTACAATCTGATTTCCCACCAGTCAATACTGGCAAATGTCGAGTTGGCACTGACCATATCAGGAGTATCGATAATGGAGAGAAGAAGAAGGGCCAAGGAAGCACTTATCAAGGTGGGTCTGGGGGATCAGCTTCACAAACGACCCAATCAAATGTCTGGTGGACAGATGCAACGGGTAGCCATTGCCCGTGCTCTTGTTAATAATCCTGATATACTATTAGCTGATGAGCCTACGGGGGCACTGGATAGCGAGACAAGTGTTCAGGTTATGGAACTTATTAAGGAAATAGCTAAAGACCGCCTTGTTATTATGGTTACCCATAACGCCGAACTGGCAGGGGAGTATGCCAATAGAATTGTTAGGCTTCGCGATGGTAAAATTATAGATGATACCAATCCCTTAGAGATAGACGAAACTGAACTTGAAGAGCCTAAGCATAAGAATATGGGAAAAGCCTCTATGTCATTTTTGACAGCTTTATCCCTTAGCTTTAATAATCTACGAACTAAAAAAGGTAGAACTATCTTGACCTCCTTTGCAGGATCAATAGGTATTATAGGTATAGCCCTTATACTGTCTCTTTCCACAGGGGTTAACAATTATATTAATAAAATCCAGAGGGATACCATGGTATCCTACCCCATAACAATTGAAGCCCAGTCATTTGATTTTGCTAGTATGATGGATAGTGGGCGGGAACATTTCTCTGAGGAGATAGACCATGAGCTGGACGGGGTTTATTCCAATTCATTTTATTTGGAGATGGCAAGCAAATCCGTCTCTAGCATAAAGAAGAATAATTTATCGCCACTTAAAGAAT
>JAAYRE010000166.1 GCA_012518935.1 Clostridiales bacterium | reverse complement strand
GCCTCATTTGTTCTTATTTCAAGCAAGGTCAATTCCTCCTTCATCGTATTCTTTAATTAATAAATTTCTATATCTCTAAAACCACATTATCATGGGATGAAAATTATTTCAAATACAACTTATGGTATTCTAATCCTAATATACATAATATCTTTTAATTCCCAAATAATCAAGTATAATTTTATAATTTTCTCAATTATTTGATAATTTTTTATCTATTCTGTCGATATTTCTGGTTTTGCTATATAATAATCCTTGTCCTGCCGCATATCGATGGTAAATTTTCTTCCATTTGCCTCTTTAATTATGTTTTTTAATTTAGCTAATATTTCATCATATGTACCTCGTCTTCCAATCAATGCTTTTATATCACCTAAATCCAAGGTTACCTCATTTTCATTGTTGAAGCTTATTATATCTACATCAAGCTGGTACTTTTCAATCTGCTGAGTCAGATTAAGTATTACATCATATAATTCATCTTTTTGCACTTCTAGTTTTTCATTTAATACTATCTTATGGTACTTTAATCCTTTGACTAGGGGAATACCTGCTATTCTTTTTGAAGTACTCTCAACAATTATACCATCTTTATCAAAATATAAATAATCTCCCATAAATTCTATACAACCTGTGATTTTTTTATCATATACCTTGATATTAAGGGAATGAATATCTACCCATTCAAAGGATAATTTTTCTACAAAAGGTATTCTAATATCTTCAAAATATTTATTCTTAAGGTAAAATATAAGAGTATTCTTATCTGCCTTGGTGTTAACCAAATACGGAATAATCTCATCTTCACTATAATGCATGGATCCAGTCACAGTTATGTTTTTAAGCTGAAAAGTATAAATAAATACAGCCATGGGTATCCCTATGAAAATAATTAATTTCATGAGGCGTATACTAATCCTCTTAATTACACTACTATTTTTCCTTCGCAACTTCTTACTCATATTGTACTCCAATCCAGCCCATGGATGCTATAGAATATTCTCACTACAGTACCTTGTATTTGCACCTATACTGTTAAGATCTCTACAAATATCTTCATACCCCCGTTCAATACTGGTTGCCTCTTTTACAATTGTAGTTCCTACAGCTCCAAGACCTGCAATAACTAAAGCTGCACCACCACGTAAATCATGGGCCTTCACTACAGCACCTTCCAATCTCTCAACTCCAAATATTACAGCTTTATTTTCTGATTCTTCTACTACAATTTTTGCACCCATTTTCTTTAATTCATCGACATTTTGAAAACGTGATTCAAATATTTTTTCCTCTATTGTACTTTTTCCATCTGCTAGACTTAGAACCGACATTAACTGTGATTGCATATCAGTGGGAAATCCCGGATAAGGCCTGGTCCTTAAGTTCTCATATGGAAGCAGACGCTTATATGACCTTATTCGTAAGTAATCATCACCAGTTCTAATACTACATCCTATCTTGTCTAGTATCCTTATAATAGATTCTATCTGTTGTATGGGAACATCATGCAATACCACGTCGCCCTTGGTAACAGCCACAGCTGCCATATAGGTCCCTGCTACGATTCTGTCTGGAGAAAGCTTAAAGTCTGTATCATGAAGACTCTTAACACCTTCTATCTCAATAAAGGACGTTCCCTTCCCACAAATCCTTGCACCAGCTTCTACCAAGAAGTTGCATAATTCTACTACTTCTGGTTCTCTCGCAGCATTATATATGCGGGTTACACCTTCTGCAAGTACTGCTGTTAGTATTACATTCTGAGTTGCTCCTACACTGGGGTACTGAAGGAATATATCTGTGCCTAGGATTTTGTCCGTATGGCAGTGAATAATTCCATTATCCTCTAGAAGGTTAACATTCATCCTTTTTATTGAATTTAGATGATAATCTATTGGCCTTTTTCCGATTGAACAACCACCGGGATAGGCAATGGAAACTTCACGATTTCTTCCTAATAGAGCCCCCAAAAATAATATTGAGCTTCTCATCTTCTGTACAGAATCTTCTGATACCTTAGTAGAGCTAACAGAGGTCGTGTCCAAAATTAGAGTATTACCCTCCCATTTGGCCACAGAGCCCAGTTCTTCTAGTACTTTTATCATATGGAAAACATCCAGTATTTTGGGACAATTCCTTAGTATTGTAATTCCTTGATTTAAAACTGTAGCAGCTATAATTGGTAATGCTGCATTTTTTGAGCCTTGTATTCTTACTTCACCCTTTAACTCACTGCCGCCGGTAATTTTAATACTCGACATAGCACACCTCAGACTATTAAGGAAATATAATACTACTATATGATATCTCCCTTGTCTAAGTGATAATCTGCTAAACGGCTATCTTTGAGCCTTAATCTGATTGGATATACTAAGCACAATCCCAATTTCAAATAGGATGACCATAAGAGAACTTCCACCGTAACTGATAAATGGCAGTGGAATACCTGTTGAAGGTATGGTACTTGTTACAACCGCAATATTTATTAGGACCTGAGATGCTATATGAGCCAAAACTCCGGTTGCCACAAGTCCACCAAACAGATCCGGTGCATTTATGGCAATAATAAAAATACGCCAAAGTAATAATATAAATAACAGGATTAGAGCTACTGCTCCAAACAACCCTAACTCCTCACATATTACCGAAAAAATCATATCATTGTGGGATTCAGGAATGAACCCCAATTTCTGCATACTCTCTCCCAGACCCTTACCAAACACTCCTCCGGAAGCAATAGCATACAAACCCTGAAGGATCTGATAACCCTTTTCATGGGTCTCTACATTGATCCAGGCATCTACTCGATCTGACCTGAAATCAACAAAAAATATCATCAAGGAAGCCAAGGCTCCCATTACTAGTCCTGATAGAATAAAATAAGCCTTCTTCTTACTGGCAACAAAACAAATAGCCACCATAATAATTCCAATAATCAGACCTGTGGAGAAGTTCTCTGATATAACAAGCAAGAGTAAGGGGGCTATTATAAATACCACCCGTATAAATCCCCATATTTTATCCAGTCTTCTTGGTGCTAGCTGGACTATATATGCTGTCATAAGTATAACTGCTATTTTTGAAAGCTCAGAGGGTTGAAAGGATATTGATCCAATTTGAAGCCAACGCTTTGCTCCCTTTGTCTCTTCTCCAAAAATAATAACAGCTATTTGCAGTAAAATACATAAAAAATATAATATGGTTACAGGCTTAATTCTAATTAGGGGTGTTTTACTTATATATGCTCTATAATCAACTTTAGATACGAACAGCATTATGAGGATTCCAGCTCCCCCAAGTAGGGCTTGTTTTGATAAATAATATGTAGCATCACCATAGAGTCTTTGAGCATTGTAAGAGGATGTACTATATATCATAACTAAGCCAAAGCATACTAAAAAGAGAGTTAGAAATAATAAACTATAGTCATAATAGCTATGTAGTTTTTTCCTATTTGTTTCTCCTGCTGTTCTTGCCATTTTACCACCTATCAAGATTTTCGTAATTCTTTTACATATTCTTTGAACATCTTTCCTCTTTGCTCATAATTGTCAAACATGCCCCAACTAGCACAGGCTGGGGATAGTAATACCGCATCGCCATCTTTTGCTTTTTTAGCACTTACTCGAACTGCTTCCTTAAGATCCTTAACTATTATAATATTATTAAAGCCATAATTTCTGGCAGTAGCTGCAATTATTTCACTAGTGGCTCCCATTAAAACCAGACATTTTACCTTGTCCCCAAAGGACTGGATTAATTCATCAAATTTTACCCCTTTATCAAAGCCCCCTCCAATTAGTATTGTTGAGCTTTTCATAGCTTGAACTGCTTTTATTGATGCATCTGGATTAGTGCCCTTAGAATCATTATAATAACTTACTCCATCTATTGTATCGACATATTCGATTCTATGTTCAACAGCATTAAATGATATTATAGCCTTATGAATTAATTCCTTGGGTATACCCAAATGGATTGCTACTGCAACCCCGGCCATAATATTCTCATAATTGTGCTTACCTAATACTCGAAGTTCATTTACATCACATATCTCTTCTGTCTTATTATCCTTATTATATAGAATCTTATCTCCATCTAGATATAAACCATCTTTTAGCACCTGCTCACTGGAATAATATATAACCTGTGTGGCTATTTCTCTGCCTATTTTACGAGTCAAACCATCTTCATAATTTAATATACACAAATCCTTCATATCTTGATTTTTAGCTATACTTTTCTTTAGCTGAATATAATTTTCCATAGTATGATGACGATTCAAATGATCTGGAGTTATATTTAAAATAACACTTAAATTAGGATGAAAGTCGTGAATTGTTTCCAACTGAAAACTACTTAATTCAATAACAGTTATGGAATCCTCAGTAGTATCTAATGCTATATCAGTATAAGGGTCACCAATATTACCTACTACATATACTTCTTTATAATATGTACGGACTATATCTCCAATCAATGAGGTAGTGGTGGTCTTGCCGTTAGTTCCAGTGATGCCTATTATCTTTCCCTTGGAGTAGCGATAAGCCAACTCGATTTCTCCCCAAACAGGAATCCCCTTCTCTTTCACTAGTTCCACAAAAGGATTATCATAAGCTATCCCAGGGCTAAGAATCATAAGATTTATCTGTTCTAGCTTATCTAAGGGGAAATCACCAAAGTATGCTTCAAAATTCATACCTGTATCTAATGCATCTTCAAAAACTCCTATATCTATGGCTTTATTTCCGTCGTACAAGACAACGAATGCTTCTAACTTCTGTAGCAATCTTGCTGCAGAAATTCCGCTCTTTCCTGCACCAAATACCAGAACCTTCTTATCTTTCAGCTTCATTTAAATCCTCCATCCACCCTCTAGTTAATTCCCATTAAGGCAATAAGACATAATATCGTTGTTATTATTGAAAATGCTGCTACTATTCTGGTTTCCGACCATCCTTTTAATTCAAAATGATGATGAATCGGTGCCATCCTAAAGAGTCGTTTTCCTCCGGTCATCTTAAAATAACTTACCTGTAAGATAACTGATATTACTTCAACTAAATATACATTTGCTACTAACACTATGAATAATGGCATCCTAAGCATATATGCAGCGGAAGCCACAAATCCACCTAAGGCTAAGGAGCCAGTGTCTCCCATAAAGACCTTTGCAGGATATACATTATATAAGAGAAAGGCCATTAAGCTACCTGCAACTGCTCCACAAATTGGTGTTATTCCACTCTTCATACCTATGGAAACAACAGTAAAGAAGGTTGCAATAAGCACTGTAACACTGGATTCTAGTCCGTCAAGACCATCAGTAAAATTAGAACCATTAACAGTACCTAGCACTACCACAAACAGCAGTGGAATAAACAGATAAGAAATATCCAGATATTTTCCACTGGAAAAAGGAATCAACATTAAGGTTGCATCCTCAACGTAATTTATAAGATAATAGCCAAATATTGCAGTAATAAGAATCTGACCTAAAAGCTTTTGCCAGGCCCTTAAGCCCATAGATCGTTTCATAACTACCTTAATGTAGTCATCCAAAAAACCTATAAGGCCAAAACCTAAGGTTGCAAATAAGACAGGTAATATCTCTTTGTTATCTTTTATATAGAATAGACAAGTGATAGAAATACTT
The DNA here is from genome assembly GCA_012518935.1 of Clostridiales bacterium. Lineage (GTDB taxonomy): Bacteria > Bacillota > Clostridia > Lachnospirales > Lachnospiraceae > Mobilitalea. The sequence goes on along the minus strand of JAAYRE010000166.1, from coordinate 8,652 downwards.
AATAATATAATAATTCCACCCATAGTCGGTGTTCCGGACTTCTTCAAATGAGATTCCGGTCCATCATCCCTAACAAATTGCCCAAATTTCATACGCTTTAAAAAAGGTATTAGTATTGGACACAATACGACACTTACACCAAATGAAATTATTATTGGTAATATTATAGAAAAATCATTAAAACCCATAAAATACTCCTATCTGCCTTCTAAATTAGGCGTCTTCCTATGTATTAATAATTGTTCAAATATGAACTAAGCTATTATACTTTATAAGCCCAAAAATAACAATATGCTTTGAGACTGAAGCACCATATATTTATTCATAATAAAGTACCAAAGCACTATTCCTATTTACCTTTTCTCCAGGTAGTGGAAACTGCTCTATAACAATATCACCATCACCTGTGGGATAGATATCCCCAAAATCATATATCTTAAGGAGATCCTTCATCTCATTCTTTGTCTTACCAACAAAATTTGGTACTTCAAATGTACCTATATCATAATCTTTAAGTTCTTGCTCTGTATATTTTTCTTCTATACCTAGATAAGGAAGAATATTATCAAATAAATCTGCTATAACGGGGGCAGCTATGGTACCTCCATAATATATCCCTACGGGTTCATCAATTAAAACTATAGCAATTACCTGGGGATCATCTGCAGGGGCAAAGCCAATAAATGATGAAATATATTTGCCAGTTCTTCTAGGTAACTTTTCTGAAGTTGCTGTTTTTCCTCCTACTCTAAAACCTGGAAGATATGCTCTCTTACCTGTTCCATCTGATACAACAGATTCCAGAAGTTGCTTCATGGTCTCTGAGGTTTCAGCAGATATAACATTTTCAGTTGTTTTATAATCAAAGGTTTTTACAACCCTGCCATCTGGCGTCCTAACTTCAATACCAAAATGAGGTGTTACCAATGTTCCACCATTGATGGCAGCACTGGCTGCTGTAAGCAGTTGAAGAGGTGTTATTTGAAAGGACTGACCAAAGGACATGGTGGCCAGTTCAACTGCACCGATAATATCCAGCTTATGCATAATGGAATTAGCTTCACCGGGAAGATCTACTCCAGTTTTGCTAAACAGTCCAAGTCTTTCATAATATTTGTAGGTGTTTTCTGCTCCCAGTCTAGCACCAACCTCTATAAATACCGGGTTACAAGAGTTATTAATTCCATCTACAAAGCTTTGGCTCCCATGTCCCCCTGCTTTGTGACAACGGATAATTCTGTCTTCAACTTTTTTATGACCAGGACAAAAAAATCTATCAGTTAGGTTTAGTACACCCTCTTCTAGGGCTGCGGTTGTTGTAACAATCTTAAAAGCTGAGCCTGGCTCATAAGTATCACTTATGCAAGCATTTCGCCACATTCCATTAAGCAATTCATTGAGTTTCTCATCGCTTATGGTTTCTCCAACATAATCATTTGCAATCTCATTAATCAAAGTATATGGATCATTTAGATTAAATTCGGGAGCATTTACCATGGCATATAATTGCCCATTTTGCGGATTCATAACTATGAGCTTAACATTATTAGCACTCTTGGACTCTAAAACCTTATAACTTGCTTGCTCAGCATACTTTTGGATATTCACATCTAGACTAATATATAGATCATTACCTGGTTGGGGCTCAATTCTATCCTCAGCGGCATTTTCTATCTCCACACCATAGGCAGTTGTCAATGTAAGTATGGTTCCATTAATCCCCTTAAGGTATTCTTCATATTTTACCTCTAGTCCGATTACCCCTTGATTATCACTACCGGTAAAACCGATTACTTTAGAGGCTAAGCTATCATAGGGATAATAACGCTTGTAGTCTTCATCTACCATCACACCTTTTAGCTTATATTCCCTTATTCTATCAGCGACTTCTTTTTGTACATTGGATTTAATTCTTTCTATAGAAGAACGCTTCTCAACTCTTTTTCTTACTTTTTCTTCACTTAAGCCCAACTCCCTAGATAGAACCTCTATAACTTTCTCAGGTTCTTCTATCTGACTATGAATAACAGATATTGTACAAACAGGTTTATTTGTTGCTATCTCTACACCATTTATATCATATATGCTACCACGTTTAGCCTTGATGGGACGCTCCCTTTCATGGAGCTCTTGTGCCTTGGCTGCATAATACTCTGATTTAAATATCATTAGATATACCAGTCTACCTGTAAGTACCATTGTAACTAATAGGATGACTACTACAACTATCAGAATATTCCTTTTATTAAAACTTCTGTTTCGTGCCATAACATCAATCCTGAAAGTCTTATCGTTTCATTTTATTACAAATGACATGGCTTTATTCATAAGTATATACAAAAGCATATCTTCTCATTGTAGTTCTTCTATTTCATCTTGTATTTCTTCTTTTGGATTATCCTCGGATTCTTCTGTACTATCCTCGGAGTCTTCCCCTTAATTATCACCAGATTCTTCTGTACTATCCTCGGAGTCTTCCCCTTGATTATTCTCGGATCCTTGTGTACTATCCCCGGCTTCTTCTCCTTGATTATCACCAGATTCTTGTGTATTATCCCTAGATTCTTCCCCTTGATTACTGTTATCAGTTATAATATCTTCTCCTAGTAGATAATCTATCTCTCCCTCAGGATATATACCTAAGGCTGGAAGAAGCTCATTCAGGATGCGACTGCTAAGCTTAGTGGCAATAGAGCTGTCATCCTGTCTGGCTACATTCTGAGGTTCATCTATAACTACGAATATTACAACTTCTGGATTAATAGCTGGTGATGCTCCTAAGAAGGATACTACATAAGTACCATTGTTACGGGGGAATTTTTCTGCTGTACCTGTCTTACCACCTATGGTATAGCCTTCTACCCTAGCTGGCTTTGCGGTTCCCAGCTCAACTGTTTGATACATAGTCTCCTGAATAAATTCTGAGGTTTCCTCTGATACGGTACGCCTAATAAGTAGAGGCTCTATCTTCTTTACCGTAGCATTCTTATCATTTAATATTTCTTTAACTACCCGAGGTTGGTAATAATATCCCCCATTGACCAAAGATGAATAGCCAGCTGCCATCTGAAGCATAGTTACATTAAAAGTCTGCCCAAAGCTTGCTGTTGCCAGTTCTGAAGCATTGAGCTTGTCCAGTGATGTTATAATTCCACTTTCTTCACCGGGTAAGTCAACACCTGTTTTTTGACCAAAGGAAAAATATTTCTGATAGCGATAGAAGTTATCTCTTCCTTCCATGGCTGCAATCTGCATCATAGCATCATTGCAAGATTTCATTAATGATTCAGCCAGGGTTATAGTACCATGACCATATCTTGCACTACATTGAATATCCCATCCTCCTACATGTTCAACACCGTCACATAAAAATGTAGAATTCTTTGATATCAATCCCTCTTCTAATCCAATAGCCACAGTAAATGGCTTAAAAGTCGAACCAGGCTCAAAACCATAGCTAATAATATCATTCTTCCAAAGCCTATTCATAGCTTCTATTTTTTCTTCCAAGGTCATGGAGGATAACTCTTCCTTACTATATATCCCCTCTAAATCTCTAGGTGAATTTAAGTTATATTCATGATTAGAAGCCATAGCGATAATATCTCCATTATTAGGATCCATTACCAGAATTCCAATATTCTTACTTCCAAACTCTTCATTAAACTCTCGTATATGTTTTTGGATAATTCTCTGAACATTAACATCTATTGTGCTTACTACTGTATTGCCATGTTCAGGTTTCTTGATTATTCTCTCAATGTTAAGAGAAGAATCATAATAGCCGAATTCTTTACCGTTTGTGCCATTTAATTCATCATTATAATACTCTTCTATTCCCCAATATCCTCTGTTGTCAGCAGAGGTAAATCCAAGTATATCACATGCTAAGCTATCATAAGGATAGGACCTAACATATTTTTCTTCAAACCAAAGACCCTTAATATTCTCATCATTTTTAAGAAGCTTTTTAAAATCCTCCACTTCAGCAAGTTGTAGATTATCCAGTAATATCTTATATCTACTGTTAGGGCTATTTTCTAAAATAATATTAACCGTCTCAGCTTCAACTCCATAATATTCTTTAAGAGCAGCTAAGGTAGTAGGTATCTTATCTGAATTAATTAAAAGATTTTCCGGATCAAGGATTAGGCGATAACGAAGTTCACTTCTTGCCAAAACAGAACCGTTTCTATCAAGGATTTCTCCTCTTTTATAGGGAAGAACCCCTCTTACATATGATTGTCTTGAAAGGACTTGTTTTGCATACCTTTCACCGTCTGTCTGCATTATGTATATCAATCTACCAATCAACCCTGCCAAAAGCAATGTAACAACACAAAATACAAGCAATAACCTTGCTTGCATTCGTGAAGTGAATTTTTTAATTCTATAAACTTTTGTATTAGTAGATTTCTGCATCGTAAATTATCCCCGTCCAATATTTTGATATTAATCAGGTATATCTGCGTACTGTCTTACATAGCTCTCCCTGGCTTTATCAAAGGTTATTACCTCATTATTATTAGGATAAACCATTCCTAGTTCATTAACAGCTACATTGTATACATAATCAAGATCATATACCATACCAATTTGCTCGTAAGCTGCATCATTTTCATTAGTCATAGTAGTAAGTATTCTCTCCATTGATATAATATCTCTTTCCATCTTACTTACTTCATTCTGTAGCATAATAAACTCTATACAGCAATATAAGGTTGCAGCTATTGCTAATGTCAGCACCAATAAGGATGCCTTATTAATACCTGTTAATACTCTGGGATTACTTCTTACTTGTCTTTCGTATCCAGGTGCCCGTCTTCTTTGTCTTTCCGGGGCATCATAATCCGGCAAAGCATATTGGTAGCTTAGATCACGCTTTCTTGCAGTATTACCCTCTATATAGTTTGTCCCATATCTGTATTGCTTTTTGTTTGCCTCCATGCAATAACCCCTCCCACAGACTATATCTTTTATTCTCCTTCTGACATTTTCTCGAATATCCTAAGTTTTGCACTTTTTGATCTTTTATTAAGCTCTAATTCCTCCAAAGACGGGAGGATGGGCTTTCTCGTAATTACTCTTCCCCTACTTATTTTCCCACATACACATACAGGAAAATCCGGTGGGCATATACATGGGTTCTCATAAGTTCTAAAAGCTTCTTTCACAATTCTATCTTCTAGAGAGTGAAATGTGATTATAAGAAGTCTTCCTCCAGGTAAAAGTAAATCAATCATATCTTCAAGAGTATCTTTTAGTACATCTAGTTCATGATTTAACTCAATTCTTATAGCCTGAAAAGTTCTCTTTGATGGGTGACCGCCTTTTGCCCGAACCTTAGCGGGAATGGCTGCCTTAATAACATCATTAAGCTGGAATGTTGTTTCCAAGGGCTTGTCCGCCCTTGCCTTAACTATATGTTTGGCGATGTTCTTTGCAAATCTGTCTTCTCCATAGTTCTTTATTATCCGATACAGCTCCATCTCACTGTACCCATTAACAATATCTTTAGCGGTTTTTTCCTTCCGCTCATCCATTCTCATATCAAGAGGAGCATCTTCACTGTAGGAAAACCCTCTTTCTGGTGTATCTAACTGATAAGAAGAAACCCCTAAATCAAGTAGAATTCCATTAACCTTATGCAGATTAATATCTGCAAGAACCTTCTTCATATCTCTAAAGTTGCTTCTTATAATGGTAATTCTATCTCCATACTTAGCCAATCGTAAGCCTGCAGCTTCTATTGCTGCTTCATCCTGATCAAGTCCTATCAATCTTCCGGTGGTTAATCTAGCGGCTATCTCGTAAGAATGTCCACCGCCTCCTAAAGTACCATCTAAGTAAATACCGATTGGATCAATATTCATATATTCAATTACTTCATCCAGTAGTACGGATTTGTGTTCAAATGCCATCTCTTGGCTCCTTATCAGTCATGGGAGATTGTGATGGTATCAGCGGTAACTTACTCCTAGAAATTGATACCGTACTGTGACATATGCTCTGCTATGTCTTCTACATCATCATAATTATTATTCTTCTCCCAACGTTCTTTATTCCAGATTTCAATTTTATTTAAAACTCCAACAAATACAATGTCCTTATCCAGGGCTGCATTTTCTCTAAGCCTAATAGGTATTAATATTCTTCCCTGTTTATCAACTTGGCATGCAGCTGCACCGGCCATAAAATAACGCTGTAATTGTCTGGCTTCTTTAGTACCAGGTAAAGTCTTTAGCTTTTCAACGAAGATCTGCCATTCACTATTGGGATAAATAAAAAGGCAACCATCAAGACCTTGGGTTATTACAAACTCTTCTCCTAAATCTTCCCTAAACTTTGATGGTATAATAATTCTTCCTTTTGCATCAACCGTATGGACATATTCACCCATAAACATTGGCAGCACCCGCTTTTCTCGTGATGATTATAGTGGACTAATAGTCGTTAACCACTTTTGTGGATATTGCAACCACTTTACACCACTTCACTCCACTTATGTGTCTATTTTATAATATAAATGGGAATATAGCAAGTACAAAACAAAAAAATAAAAGCCCAGATTATCCTTTTTTTATAAGGATTTCCGTGCTTTTATCATCTGAAATTCACAACATCTTGTTGAAATCATTAAAAATCGAACAAATAATGTCAATATATAGTCAATAAAACTCTTATATAGGAATTTAGTCCCGGTTTTTCAGTTATTATAATATTTTTTGTCTTATTGTCTATCTTTTGCTAGTTTTCTTCTCTTAAAAATTATCATAACCAATGAAGTTATAACCATTAAGGCTGCAATCAGCTGGGATACAGGAATAGAGGTACCCCATAAGAACAATTGATCAGTTCTTATTCCCTCAATCCATACACGGCCAAGACCATATCCTGCCATATATAAAAGCATAACCTCACCGTCAAATTTCTTATGTTTAGTATAGATAATCAAGAAAATTAGTAAGCCTAGATTCCATAAGGATTCATAAAGGAATGTGGGATGCACTTGGATATATTCAATCCCATCCATAAAAACAGTATTGTTTCTTATTTCCATTATATTTTTAAATGCTGATTCTTTACCTGCAAATTTCTCTTGTAATCTAGCTGTAGACATTCGATATTCTGAGGTTACATCATTTATATTGAGTTGCATGGCAAAAATATTATCTGTATATTTACCAAATACCTCTCTATTAAAGAAATTACCCCAACGTCCTATCATCTGACCCGTAACCAAACCTATACATCCTGTATCTGCCAGAAGCCAAAATGAATATTTTTTAACCCTGCAAAAGATAATGGCCGATAAAATCGCTCCAAATATTCCTCCATAAATCATCATACCGCCACTTCGTAAATTAAATATTTCCAGGGGATTATCAACAAACTCATCCAGTGAAAATAATACATATCCCAGTCTTGTAAATATAACAGACACAATAATAGCAATCAGGGCAAAATCCAGGTATAATTCTCTGCTTTGTCCAGTTTTTTTTGCCATCCACTCTGCTATAAGCCACCCACATAGCATTCCGAACCCAATAATTATTCCGTAAAATGCAATATGAAAACCAAAAACATCTATACCATACGGAACATTTCGAAGCTCTATTCCCATATTAGGAAATCTAATATTTGTTAAAACCGCACTAGCAAGCAACACCTACATTCACCACTTTCATTTTTATTTTATCTTGCACTTATTCAAGATAGACAATATATTTATTCTAACCGACTTGCTTATTAAACATTAAATCGGAACAAGATGACATCTCCATCCTGAACCACATATTCTTTTCCTTCAGAGCGAACCAATCCCTTTTCTCTGGCTGCATTGTAGCTACCACACTCCACCAGGTTATCATAGCTTACAATCTCAGCACGGATGAATCCCCGCTCAAAATCATTATGAATCTTACCAGCTGCCTGAGGAGCTTTGGTTCCGATCTTAATGGTCCATGCCCTTATTTCTTTAGGACCTGCAGTAAGATAACTCATCAATCCAAGGGTACGATAGCTTGCCTTAATAAGTTTTTCAAGACCTGATTCTTTAAGTCCCAAATCCTCAAGGAACATTCTTTTTTCTTCATCGTCTAGTTCTGCAATCTCTTGCTCAATCTGGGCAGAGATAACAAACACTTCAGAATTATCATTTGTTGCGATCCTACTAACCTCACTAACATAAGAATTACCTTCTCCATCATCTGCCAAATCCTCTTCTTTAACATTAGCCGCATATATAACAGGCTTTGTTGTAAGCAGATTATAGGTTGATATAAGAGCCATCTCCTCCTCATCTGTAGAAAACAATTTAGCCATTTTTCCTTCTTCCAGATGAGCCTTTAATCTCTCAAGCATCTCTAACTCTTTAGCTTGGCTCTTATCATTTTTAGCACCCTTTGCTGTCTTACTGATTCTTCTTTCTAATAACTCCAAATCCGAAAAGATTAGTTCTAGGTTTATTGTCTCTATATCTCTACTCGGATTAACCGAACCCTCCACATGAACAACATTGGTATCTTCGAAACAACGAACCACATGAATGATAGCATCAACCTCTCTTATATTAGAAAGGAATTGGTTACCAAGACCTTCACCCTTAGATGCTCCTTTTACAAGACCGGCTATATCTACAAACTCTATTAT
>JAAYRE010000165.1 GCA_012518935.1 Clostridiales bacterium | reverse complement strand
TTATATAATAGATTGCAGTGAAATACCTTTAGAGGAAATTAAATATATGCAAGAGGATGATTACCAGTATTCATTTTTAGATATATTTTCAGGAGATTTATCTACAGAAATAGAGGTTAAGGCCTTAGCACAAAGATTAATACACTTTGACTATGTAGCTGCCATGGCAGCCAGCAGGTTATATCCAAGTGAAATCGAGAACTTAAAAGAAATATCCAATGCAATTGATGATAAAATGGCACTTGCCATTGAACTTTTTCTAGATGATCATACATTTGGTCAAAAAGATATATTGAGTCAAATTAGAATATTAGATATTCGTAGGCTCTCATTATGGAGTGATCTGTCTTTAGAAGATGCCTATGCTCTTAGGGATAAATGTGAACGTGCAGCAAAAAGATTGGGCTTTGATACTAATACTCTTAGGGATTATGTAGAAGATGAACGAAAAGCCAATCAATTATCATTTAATAAAAGTAAAGAAGTGCTACTGAAAATGAAAAAAGAATCAAGAGAAGAGTATGATAGGCTAGGTATTGATGAAGAAGATTTCTTTAGTACAGAAGAATACCATACCATTTATTCATACATTAATCATTTAGAAGCTGGCAAAAAGTAATTTTTATGAACACAACGATTGTTTAGAAAGGGAAATGCACTTATAAAACTGGTATTTTGAAATGCCAGGGGTTATTTATATAAAAACTTTCATGAATAACAATTATAGATTAAACTGGGACTAATAGGGATGAAATGCAATAATTGTTGCATCGTTGGTTGCAGTTTTAAATGTTATCTATAGGAATATATTTTATTATAGAAGTCTTACAAAGGTATATACAAGAAAATTATTTATAAAAGTTTCCTTCAATGGGTAGCCTATCCTTGGAGGTGAAATTATGAAGATTAGAGATATAATGACCAAGGATATAGCTACACTAAGGTCTGATGATACCATTGAGAGAGCAGCTAGGCTAATGAAACAGTATAATGTAGGTTCTATCCCTGTATGTACTGATGATAAAATAATAGGTATTATTACAGATCGTGATATTGCTGTAAGGTCTGTTGCACCTGGTCAGGTCAGCAACCATAAAGTCGGTGATATCATGTCTACCGAACTAGTTGTTGGAAATCCAGATATGGATGTACGAGATGCGGCCAGTATAATGAGCGATCGCCAAGTTAGGAGACTACCCATAGTTGAAAATAATAGTCTTGTTGGCATAGTTTCTTTGGGGGACATATCCCTTGAACCCACCGCCCAAAAAAGTGCAGAGGATGCTCTAAAAAACATCTCGGAACCGGGCGGACATATTATATAGTTATTTAATGCATTAATATAAGAATAATATAGAAGGAGGCTAACTAATTTATAGTTAGCCTCCTTCTATATCTATGTTTTTCATGACGGTATGTCTAGTTACTGGCGTATTCGTTATGCGAATAATTATGTGACAGTCTTTTCAAAAAGTAATTTGGATGTTGTATACTCATGTCTTAGTGAGAGGGAATCGAAGAATTATATTAATCAGAAGTAATAGATATTACAGTATATATATGGAAAATAGTACACGGGATTAAAGGTGCTAAGCTTGGCACTGGAATAAGATTAGGAGCTTTTTTTAAGCATGTTATTGCGATTTGTTGGCATGAAAAAGGATGACTAAAATAAGTGATGTAGGGAATTATACTATAAAATACTATTATAAATAACAATAAATAAGAGTACAAATAAAGGTATTTAAGTAAGGAGGAGAAAAATTGAAATATTCAATTAGAAAAATACTAGCCTTAATCTTACTAACTATTATAGCTATTGGTGGATGTGGGAAAAAGGAAAGCGAAAATCCTGATTTTACCATAGGAGCCTGGAATGGTAATGTGTTTGAGAACAGTTGGCTTAATATGAAATTTGAAATTGATGATCAGTGGACAGTTGCATCTGACGAGAAGATTGCTGAGATTTCCGGAATAGGAGCTGAAATATTAAGTGAATTAAAGGGGACCAGTAAAGAGAACTTTGAAGCAATGGCAAAGATAACTACTGTTTATGGATTTATGGTATTAAAGGGAGAAGGAGATCCTTCTATTCAACTTGTTTTTGAAAATCTAGCCAAAACAACAGCTGGAACCCAAACCACAGAAGAAGAATACCTTGATATGGTTTTAGACCAGTTAACAGGTTTGGGGTATGAAATTATAGAGGAGACTAGAGATGAAAAGATAGCTGATAAAACCTTTAAGAAACTGAAGCTGTCTGCTTATGAGGGACTATTAACTCAAGATTTTTATTGTTATAAACAGGATGATTACATCGTATCAATTATTACTACCTATACTGATGCTACCGAAAGCGATACAGAGGAATTTATTGATAATATCAGTGTGTTAAAATAGTCTTAGGTTATAATATAATTGTCAAGCTATTTGTGTTGTAGAGGATATATTAACTCAATCTTATAGCTTGACATTTTTATATTCATCTTTTACATTAATTTTAGTTTTATGATTATTAAAAACAGTTTAGCCGTGTTTGATAAGATATGAGAAGAAATCGAATATATGCTATACTATACATTAGAAAGGAAAGGTGAATACCATGGAAAACTTATATGAGATATCAAAAAAAGTTGCCAGTGAATTAATAGAGAAAGCAAAGCTACAAAAAGGGCAAATTGTGGTTATCGGTTGCTCAACAAGTGAAGTGGTTGGCAATCCCATAGGCACAAATTCAAACCCTGAAGCTGCTAAAGAAATGTTCAGGGGTTTTAAGGAAATGTTTGATTCACAGGGTATCTATATGGCAGCACAATGCTGTGAACATTTGAATAGAGCTATTGTTATTGAAAGAGAAGCTGTTCCTTACATGGATATAGTTAATGTAATACCTCAGAGTAAAGCTGGTGGTTCCTTTGCTACTGAGGCATATAATGCCTACTCTGATCCTGTCCTTGTTGAGGAAATCAAAGCCGATGCAGGACTTGATATTGGGGGAACACTTATTGGAATGCATCTTAAGAAAGTGGCTGTACCCTTAAAGTTATCTGTTGACCATATAGGTAATGCAATATTAATAGCTGCCCGTACAAGGTATAAATATATCGGCGGAGAAAGAGCAATATATGATGAGAGTTTAATGTAACCTCTAATGGTGTAGGTTGTTATAATAACCAAATCCGTATCAGCAAAAATAGCCTACACCAGCTTCTTCCAGGTTTTCATCCATGGTTATCATATCTACCTGAAGTGACATATCCATCATCACCGATGGTCTTTTTTATTCTTTATGTTTTCATAGATTCACATCTACATTAAATCATAAACATTTCAAATACTAATAATAAAACATTCATAAAAAGTTCCATAAAACATAAAACTTGATTTACATCAATTTATTTTCTTGTTATTGCTGTTACAATGCAGTTAACAAAGTTGATTAATGGAATATGAAAGCGAGGAATATATAATGAAGAAATTTAATGAAGTAAAAGAGGAAAACATAAGAAGGCTAGAACAATATGTACCAATAGTTGATCGAGTACATGGATCAAGTCATCCGGAGTTTCATGAAGTGCGTAGAGTTTTTGACGAGGTTAATCAGAAAATTAAATCAGCAAAAGCAAATAAGCCAAACTTGGATAATGAGTTTAGTCAGCTAAGAGAGATAACTAGTAACTATACAATACCCGGTGATGTATGTGAAAGTTATGAAGCAGTATACAACATGCTTTCTGAATTAGATGAAGCCTATCATGGATAATTTGATTTAATATTAAATCAAATTAATGAAGCCAAAGAAAAGAGCGGATTAATAAATTATTGAATTAGATATTGAATAATCCGGAAGACATAAAAATATGAAAGGAGGAAGACGCTATGCAAAAACATCAGAGACATATATTAAGTAAGAAAAATCAAATTACACTAATTGGTGGTATCTTAATTGCTGGTGCTTTTATAACTAAGTGGACTACAGGGAATATAGTTATATTTAACTGGGCCCTTATAATTGCATCCATATTAGGTGTACTGCCTATAGCTATTCAAGCTTATCAAGCATTAAAAGTAAAAGTAGTAAGTATTGATGTGTTGGTTACAATAGCTGTTATTGGAGCCTTTATCATCAAGAATTATGAGGAATCGGCTATTGTTACATTCTTGTTCTTATTTGGTGCATTTTTAGAGCTGCGGACGCTTAACCAAACCCGTTCTGCTATTAAGGAACTTACTGAAATGGCACCAGAAAGTGCACTAAAGCAGATGGAAAATGGTGAGTTCGAAGAAGTTGAGGTTGATGAAGTAGAAGAAGGGGATATTCTCCTTGTGAAAACTGGTGCCAAGATTCCAGTTGATGGAACAGTTTTATCCGGCGAAGGCCATATAAACGAAGCAAGTATTACAGGTGAGTCCCTTCCTGTAGGTAAGGAAAAAGATTCTAAAGTATTTGCAGGTACAATCCTAGAGAATGGAACTATTCAGATTGTGGCAGATCGTGTAGGTGAGGACACTACATTTGGTAGGATTATTGAACTTGTAGAAGAAGCACAGGACTCTAAATCAGAGGCAGAGCGTTTTATTGATAGATTCTCAAAATATTATACACCGGCAGTCCTTCTTCTATCCCTTGTGGTATGGCTTGTCTCCAGAAATATTGAATTAGCTATTACTATTCTAGTTCTTGGTTGCCCTGGTGCCTTGGTTATCGGTGTACCCGTATCCAATGTAGCAGGCATTGGAAACGGAGCAAAAAATGGTGTATTGTTAAAGGGCAGTGAAGTAATCCAGTATTTTAGTAGGGTTGACACCATAGCATTTGATAAAACCGGTACCCTTACTGTAGGTAATCCCTCAGTTGCAGAGACAGAGTATTATACTGATAATGTTGATGAAGTGTTAGGTTACTTGGCCAGTATAGAAAGGGAATCAGATCACCCCTTGGCAAAGGCGGTATTAAAAGAAATTGGAGATACTACATTCTCACCTGTTGAGAACACCGAAGTTGTAAAAGGAGGCGGAATTGTAGCAAGTGTTAATGGACATCGAGTAGCGGTTGGTAATGTTGCCTTAATGGAAAGAGAAAAGGTTCACCTGGATAATAAGGCAAAAGAAGATATATCCCGCTATGAGCAAAATGGCAACTCCCTAGTATTAACATCTGTTGATGGAAAGCTACAAGTTCTCAAGGGGGTCCGTGACCAGATAAGACCTGGAGTAAAAGAAGATCTTCAGAGGCTAAAAGCCTTAGGGGTAAAAAACCTTATTATGCTTTCTGGTGACAACCAAGGAACTGTTGACGTAGTTGGCCGTGAACTAGGATTAACTAAGGCTTATGGTAACATGCTACCTGAAGACAAATCCACATTTATTAAGCAGCTGAAAGAAGAAGGTCATATAGTTGCTTTCGTTGGAGATGGGGTTAATGATAG
>JAAYRE010000164.1 GCA_012518935.1 Clostridiales bacterium | reverse complement strand
TAAGAATATTGAATCTATAATGACTTAAGTTACGAGTATTCTTAACTAGCTTAAAAAAAATATGACTGATAAAGTATAGATAGAAATTGTAATAATCCTATGCTATAATTAGAAAATACAAAAATACAGGACTTGGAAAGGATGAAATACATGAGTCTACTACAAGAGTGGAGAGATTTTGCCTATGCATATGATATGAATAGTCATCAAGGTCAGATGTTTTGGGCCAATTACTTTAATATTGAAAAAGAGATTTATCAGAAGCTCCTTGCAAATCCAGATAAGGTTTGGGAAGGAACTGTTGAAGAATTAGCTAAGGAATTTAATACAGAATTAAATTATTTTGTAGGATTCTTAGATGGAATTAATGACAGTCTAGTTAATCCAAATCCTATTGATGATATGGATAAGGATACTAAGGTTAGCCTTGCCTATGATAAGGAAAAACTATATTATAATATGGTAGGTGCTGGTGCAGACTGGTTATATAATTTAGAGGAATGGGAGCCTTTGCTAACTGAGGAGCGTAGAAAAGAACTTTATAAGGAGCAGAGGAACTCAAGAACAATAGTCAAGGGTAAGAAAATAGGAAGAAATGATCCTTGTACTTGCGGTAGTGGGAAAAAATATAAGAGATGCTGTGGCATCAATGCATAACAATATCTATATTGTAAACAACGAGTAATTCGCGAAGCGTGTTACTCGTTGTTTAACTATGTCGTGATCTTAACTGTCAATATGAGAGAAGATTTAAGTAAGCTATGTTGTTTAATTAGGGGGATTATTGTAGTTGTAATTCTTGTCTATATAAGAGATACTTGGAAAAGGATTTTAGTTCATTAATACTTTCTATGTTTAATTGCTGATACATTTCAAAGAGTTCTATGAGGTCCTTGTCAATTATCTCTCCTTCTATTGGCAAATACGAATTTGACACTCCCAATAGATAATCACAGGAAACGTCAAAAAATTCTGCTAAGGCTATTAACTTTTCAAAGGAAGGTTCATTCCTCTGTGATTCATAGTTAGATATAGCTGTTGGCTTTAAGCCTAGGTAATTGGCTAAATCACCTTGTGTAAGCTTATGACTTAATCTAAGCTTTCTTAAACGTGTATTAAATTTCATAATAATCACCCTTATACTAATAATAGTTTTTTATTATATAATAGTTATAAAAGTCCTGTCAACATGAAAAGCAAAATCTGAACATAAGTTCACGAATCCTTATCTTAAAAAACATCTTCTGCTACCTTGACTATCCATATTTTAATCTTTATTATAGTATTATGTTAATTATTAGTATCAAATGATTAAGCACAGAAGTTCGGAGTAATGACAATGAAAAGAAATAAAAAGAATGATATATATATATATTATGAGAGAACCAGTAGAAGAAGGAGAAAAAGGCGTAGCAATACACTTTTTGGTATTATTATAGTGGTTCTATTGGCAGTTGGTGTGGGATTAGTAACCACCTATGTAGTTGGTTTTCGGATGGGTTTTGGTAATCCCCTAAACCAAAAAGACGCTGATTTGAGGGATGAAGAATCAAAAGATGATATAGTATATCAAGCAGATAATACAGAGACACCTACACCACCTATTATTCCTGATAATGATATAGTAAGTGATGAAACAATCATAGATAGTGATATTGATGAGGTTGCAATAGAAATAGATAATAGGGTTCCAGTAGAGGTAAAGGGTATTTATGTGACATCAAAGGCAATTAGAAATAAAAGCCTTGAGCTAATAGAGATAGCAGATACAACTGAAATTAATGCCATGGTAATTGATGTTAAGGATGATAATGGAAGAATTACATTTGAGATGGACAGCCCTCTAGCCCAAGAAATTGGTGCTACAACCAATACAATTTCTGATATGGAGGCTTTTATAAGACAATTAAGAGAAAAAGATATTTATCCCATTGCAAGAATCGTAGCCTTCAAAGATCCCTATCTGGCTGAGCAAAGACATGATCTTGCCATTAAGAACAAGGATGGCTCTCTTTACCGAGATAATGGTGGGGAATGCTGGGTTAATCCATATGAAAGGGAAGTGTGGGATTATCTGATTGAGGTTTCAATTAAGGCAGCTGAGATAGGATTTATGGAGATACAATTTGACTATATACGTTTTTCTACTGGTAAAGGGATGTCAGAAGTGGACTTTGGTCCTTTATCTGCAGAGAAATCAAAAGAGGATATCATTATAGAATTTACAAAGTATGCCTATGAAAGCTTAAAGCCCCTAGGAGTATTTGTATCAGCTGATGTATACGGAACAATTATAAGTAGCAGTATTGATGCTGGTCTTGTAGGTCAAAATTATGTAGAAATGTCAAAATATTTGGATTATATCTGTCCTATGATTTATCCTTCTCATTTTGGCCATGGTAATTACGGAATAGAATACCCGGATTTAGAGCCCTTGGTTATTGTACGTAAAGTTTTACATGCCTCTAAGACTAATTTAGAACAAATACCTCAAGGTGAACACAAAGCCATTGTAAGACCATGGCTTCAGGACTTTACAGCCACATGGATAACTCCCCACCAAGTATATGGTGGTAAAGAATTAAGAGAGCAGATTGACGGAGTCTATGCTGCAGGTTATAAGGAATGGTTATTATGGGATGCATCATGCAATTATTCTGTAGACGGCCTTGAAAAGGAATGAATAAATTACAGCTCTTATTAATATATTCTAGTAAGGTTGTATTGGAGGCGTTCCATGGATAGGACATTTCGTAATAACACAAGAATATTCTATATATTAGAAGGATTATTGCTTTCCTATATTGTCACAGCAATTTTATTATTACTCATATCATTTTTACTGTTGAAGTTTGACCTTCCTGGTGCTGTTATTAGTGGTTTGATTAATGTAACTTATATTCTTTCGGCTTTTGCAGGGGGGTTTTTCATTGGTAAGAAAACTGAACAAAGGAAGTTTATATGGGGATTGATTCTGGGGGTATTTTATTTTGTAATTCTCATGCTAGTGTCCATTATGATGAACAGTGTAGGAACTATTCATCTAGGTAGTTTGTTTACCGTATTTATAATTACCAGCTTAAGTGGTATGCTGGGTGGTATGATAAGCTAATTTGAAATGAAATTAAAAGTCATGGTGTCTACGACGCCATGACTTTTGAAACTTATCATCCTTTATTTGAATTGTATTTTGAGTTAGGATTGTTTATACTATAGTTGAACTTATAAAAGGATACTATAATTATTAATAAGTTTAGGAGAATATATGAAGAAGATATTTATTACAGGTGCATTGGGACAATTAGGACGTGCTATATATGGGCTCTTGAAAGATGATCCCCAATATCAGCTTTATCTAACGGATTTTCATACTGTTGATGATGGTTTGATAAAGGTATTAGATATTACAGATGAAGAATCTGTAAAGGCGATGATAAGCGATTTTATGCCTGATATAATAATTAATTGTGCAGCTATGACTGCTGTAGACCTATGTGAAACAGAGCAAGAGAAGGCTTACAAGATTAATTCACTGGGACCCAAGTATTTGGCTTTTTCAGCAAATGAAATTGGGGCAAAGATGATCCATGTATCTACAGATTATGTATACGATGGACAAGCCGGTGTTCCCTATACGGAAGAATCAGAAACCAGTCCCTTAAGTGTATATGGAAAAACCAAGCTTGCAGGAGATGATTTTGTCTTAAAAAGCTGTCCCAAAGCATTGGTTGTTCGTACTGCTTGGGTCTATGGTGAAGGAAAGAATTTTGTAAAAACCATGCTTAGGTTAGCTGATGAGGGTAAGAATATCCGTGTAGTGGCAGATCAGATAGGAACGCCGACCAGTGCCTTGGAGCTGGCAAGGGCTATTATCTTTTTAATGAATACCCATAGCTATGGTATATATCATGCAACCTGTGAGGGCTATACTACTTGGTATGAATTTGCGGTAAATATATTCAAATTAGCAGGCAAGGATGTGAAGGTTGAGGCAATCACTAGTGCAGAATATCCCACACCAGCCAGAAGGCCTATGTATTCTGTTCTTGACAATAAAGGACTTAGAGAGCGTCATGGTTATTATATGAAGGAATGGAAAGAAGCCTTAGTTGAATATATAGATAGTATAAAATATAGTGAATAATAAAATACTTGGACATCAAAATATTAAATGTGGATTAAATGGGATTTAAAGCAGAAAGAGGCATGAAAAATTATGAGATACGAAGAACTTACAATAGAGGGAAGAAATGCAGTTTTAGAGGCCTTTCGTGCAGGCAAAACAATTGATAAAATATTTGTCCAAAGAGGGAGTCAGGATGGCCCTATTAAGACAATTACAGCCAAGGCAAAAAAAGCAGACACAATTATTAATTATGTAGAAAAAGAACGTCTTGATCAAATGTCACAGACCGGGCAACACCAAGGTGTTATTGCTTATGCTGCTGCCTATGAGTATGCAGAAGTAGAGGATATATTGGCTACGGCTACTGAGAAAGATGAAGCTCCCTTTATCTTATTATTGGATGGGATTGAGGATCCCCATAATCTTGGTGCCATTATACGAACTGCTCATCAAGCAGGAGCCCATGGTATAATTATACCAAAACGTCGTGCTGTTGGGCTTACAGCTACAGTGGCAAAGACCTCAGCAGGTGCAATTAATTACTTACCCGTTGCAAAGGTTACTAATTTATCTGTAACAATAGAAGAATTAAAGAAAAAAGGTTTGTGGTTTGTATGTGC
The DNA here is from genome assembly GCA_012518935.1 of Clostridiales bacterium. Classification (GTDB taxonomy): domain Bacteria; phylum Bacillota; class Clostridia; order Lachnospirales; family Lachnospiraceae; genus Mobilitalea. The sequence goes on along the minus strand of JAAYRE010000164.1, from coordinate 715 downwards.
CGATATGGATGGGGACTTGATGTATAATCTAGATCTAAAAGGACCCATAGGTCTAATAATAGGCAGTGAGGGTGAAGGTGTAAGCAGATTAGTAAAGGAAAAATGTGATTTTGTAGCTAATATTCCCATGTACGGCCAAGTTGATTCCTTAAATGCATCTGTGGCAGCAGGGATTATGGCTTATGAAATTGTAAGACAAAGACTTAATTAATATATATATGTTTTAGTAGGCTTTATCAAGGAGTTGATATAGTGAAGATAAATAAGAAATACAGTGCCATGACAGATGAAGAAGTTGTAAGTATGATACAGGCAGGAGATCGTCCTGCTATGGATTATTTACTTGAAAAATACAAATACCTAGTAAGAAATAAGGCAAAGGCTTTATTTTTAATAGGGGGAGACAAGGATGACCTGATTCAAGAGGGTATGATAGGGCTTTATAAGGCAATTCAGGATTATCAGGAGGATAGGCAAAGTTCATTTTTTTATTTTGCAGATTTATGTATATCCAGACAGATGTACACAGCCATTAAGGCATCTAACAGAAAAAAGAACATTCCTCTTAATACATATATATCCATATATGCACCATTATCGGGAGAAAATGGTGATGGATTGGAAAAAGAAACTTTAATTGATATAATTTATCAAGAAGATAGACAAAATCCTGAAGAAATGGTTATTGACAAAGAGAATACCAGTATGATAGAAT
>JAAYRE010000013.1 GCA_012518935.1 Clostridiales bacterium | reverse complement strand
TATTCGCAACCGAATCCCTTTTTACCTCATACTGAGTGTGATAGATTACTGCCTTGATACCTTACCAGAAACATTCGGCTGCTTAACATAGATATGATAAAGGGCTGTTTTTTAACAGCCCCTTTATAATGTCCTAAAGAATGTTGTCCCTAGTAATATATCAAGGCATAACTGCAATATACTTGTACATCAATATGAAATGGCAGATACTACCGCCCATGACAAAGAGATGAAAAATTTCATGAGAGCCAAAGTATTTATGCTTTTTATTAAAGATGGGTAATTTTAATGCGTAGATAATACCTCCTACGGTATAGATTACCCCACCTGCCAATAGCCAGTTAAAGGCTGCAGTGGGCAAAGAATTTATTATTTGAGTAAAAGCTAGAACACAGGTCCAACCCATGGCAATATATACTACTGAGGATAACCATTTTGGGCTATTAACCCAAATCCCAGTTACAATAATGCCAATAATAGCCAGTCCCCATATAATACAGAGCAGTGCAATCCCTACTATACCATCAAGAGCAATTGTGCAGATAGGGGTATAGGTACCGGCTATAAGTAGATAGATCATCATGTGGTCAAATTTTTTTAGTCTTCGGTTGACTTTTTCTGAGATGTTCAGGGTATGATAAATGGTACTTGCTAAATATAGTAATATCATACTTATTATAAATATGCCCAATGAAATAGTATGGACATTACCGGGGTTTTTTGCCGCCTTTATCAATAGGGGCAAGGATGAGAAAATTGCCATCAACATACCGATAAAGTGAGTTATACTACTACCGGGGTCCTTTGCTTTCATAATTTTCTTTTTCATTTTGTCAGCTCCCTTCAAGGTTAAAACTATATGATGTAGTATTCGATACTAGATGATGATTAATACCATACTACATCACATGGCTTTTAATTGCAAGAAGAAATTTTGATTTTATTACTAAAGTTTATATGTTATACTTGGGTATATGGAGGTTTTTACAATTTGCATTATCAAGCTAGTCTACAAAACATGATGATTCCAGATTATCATGGGGAAAGTTTTAGTCTATTAGAAAGGTAAGGTTATTTGTATGGATCTCAAAGTTGGTGAGATAATAAGATTAAAAAAGCCCCACCCTTGTGGGAGCAGTCAGTGGGAAATATTAAGAACAGGCATGGATTTTAGATTAAAATGTCAAGGCTGTGGACATCAGATAATGGTTTCTAGAAAATTAGTTGAGAAAAATATTAGACCTATAAAAAAGCCCACTAAATAAGATTGAAAGGATAGAATGATGGATTACATTTTAATTGACTTAGATGGAACGCTTACAAATCCCAAGGAGGGAATAACAAAATCAGTACAATATGCTCTGCGAAGTAAAAATGTATTTATTGATGACTTAGATAGTTTGACAAAGCATATAGGACCTCCATTAAGAGAGGGCTTTATGAAGTTTTATGGATTTACTGAAGAGGAAGCAGAAGAGGTTGTGGAGAAATACAGGGAGTATTATAGAGAACAGGGAATTAATGAAAATGAAGTATATGATGGTATTGAAAGTCTGCTAACCAGATTAAAACAAGCTGGTAAATATCTGATAGTAGCTACTTCAAAGCCAGAGGAATTTGCTATAAAGGTTTTAGAGAGTTTTCACCTAGACCATTACTTTGATGACATCTGTGGTGCAACCCTTGATGGCAGCAGAGATAATAAGGAGGCAGTGATAAGATATGCCCTAGAAAAAAATTCTATTACAGCTTTGGACAGAGTAGTTATGGTGGGAGACCGCAAGTTTGATGTATTAGGTGCCAAGGCCTTTGGAATTGCATCCATTGGAGTTTTATATGGATTTGGAAGTGAAGAGGAGCTTGTTGAAGCAGGAGCAGATAGAATTGCAGCTACTGTTGATGAAGTATATGACATTATAATTAACCTCTAGTGTCTAAAAAATGTTACAAATTGAGCCAATGTTTTTATGGTAAAGTAACTATTGTAATTACTATCTAAAAATTGTATACTCAAAATAAGATGGTTAAGCAAATGATAAGATTAAATTGAGGTGAAACGAGAATGGAAGCAGTTAGGATAAGGACAGATCAAGCAACTGTTGGCATGATTGTTGCTGCGGATATATATTCATCAAATGATCAGCTAATCATTACTAAAGGAACTAGACTAGATGAAAGAATGATTACTAGGCTTCGTTTTTATAATATTTATGGATTATATGTCTCTAAGGAGAAACCAAAGGAGAAAATCCATAAAGAGGAATCCTATATAGAAGCACTGCGAAGCACACCTGAATTTAAGAAATTTAATCGTACATATGTGGAATCTGTTAATAAAGTTGAAAATGACTTTCAGAGCATTATTGATGGTGAGTCACAGCTTGACATCGATAAGCTACTAGAGGAAACCGATAAGGTCCTTCGCGAAGGAAGAAGCGGTATGCACATATTTGAGATGCTTCATGGCATACGCAATTATGATGATATGACTTATGTACATTGCTTAAATGTATCACTTATTTGCAGTATATTTGCAGGCTGGTTAAAGATGTCCAAGGAAGAAACTAGGATAGTTACCCTTGCCGGACTCCTGCATGATATTGGGAAGATGCTGGTTCCCAGAGAGATAATAACAAAACCCAGTAGACTATCTGAAGATGAATTCGAAACTGTTAAGTTACATACAATAAAGGGCTATCAAGTTCTAAAGGATATGAATCTGGATATCCGTATAAAATATGCAGCCCTAATGCACCATGAAAGATGTGATGGAACAGGTTATCCCAACGGATTTAAGTCTAACCAGATTGAGAATTACTCTAAAATCGTAGCCATTGCTGATGTTTATGATGCAATGACAGCTAACCGAACATATAGAGAAGCCATATGCCCATTTGACGTTGTGGAGAATTTTGAACGGGATGGATTTTTAAAATTTGATCCTGGTTATCTTATGGTCTTCTTAGAGAGAATTATTCAATCATATCTCCATAATATGGTACGTCTAAGTGATGGCCGTGAAGGAGAGGTAGTTATGATAAACAAACTATCCCTATCAAAGCCGGTAGTACGTTGCGGAGATGACTTTGTTGACTTATCAAAGGAACCCAAACTAGCCATATCTTCCGTATTATAGATTTATACAAATATAAACTGAACTAACAATATATAGAGTAAAGAACCAACTCCAATACTTAGAAGAGTATTCTTCTTCCATAAATGCATCGCGGTTATTGCTGCGATGCTTATTATTTCTGGTAATGCGTATGGTTTACTTATAAATGATATGTCTTTTAAGCAATAGACAACTAACATTCCAATAATGGTATATGGAAGGATATTTGAAAGATATCTTATGTATTTTGGAATTTTTTTGTTTTCGGGAAATAATATAAAAGGAAGTACCCTTGTAAGGATGGTTCCAAGGCTGACTAATCCGAAAAACAGAAATAATTGTAGGTGGGAATAATTCATTATAGTTTTCTCCTTTCAAGAGGGCTCCTAAGCAGGGTTACTGATAGAAGAATTACTATCATTGAAGGAATAATAAAGTCAGTAGCACCAAAAAGTACACGGCACATAATAGCACTAACAAGGCCGATAATGGCAGGAATATGATTCTTTGTAGCCTTCCATTGATTGATAAAAATCACCACAAATAAAGCTGTCAGCACGAATTCAAGACCATTTGTATCAAACTTTAGCAAGCCTCCAAGAAATCCTCCAAGTAAAGAACCTATTACCCAATACAGCTGATCCAGAAAAGATATGTAAAAATAGAACCATTTTCTTGAGATGTTTTTAGGAACTTCTGCACTACAAAGCAAGGAAAAGGTTTCATCAGTTAGTGAAAATATTAAATAGGGTTTGATTAGCCCCATATTACGATATTTTTGAAGAAATGAAATACCGTAAAAGAGATGCCTTGCATTTACCATTAAGGTCATAAGAAAGGCACCTGGAAGATCAAAACCTGTTGATAACAATGCAACTGTTACAAATTGCATGGAGCCGGCATAGATAAATATGCTGGAAAATGCAATCCAAAATAAAGAGATACCCTGATTGTTCATTAGAATTCCATAAGCAGCACCAAGAACAATATAACCGGACAAGACCGGTAGTGTATAAGGAAGAGCAGCCTTTAGGGCTGCTTTATGTGTATTCATGGCAGTTCTCCTTTGTATCTTATAAGCAGTCGTACAATCCTTAGATAAGTGCTAAAGAAATGTTTTTAATACGACAATACGTTAATTATAGAAAGTAATTATAATATAGAGCTGATAAATATGCAAATAAAAATATATTTGCTACCTACACTTAATAAAAGATTAGATAATATAGTCAGTATTTTCATTATTACTGGCCTTATCTAAGTCCTTAAAAACATCATAGGGATATTTTGTTTTACATTTAGTGCATTCTATATACTCATTAGAGCTGGTCTGATCTCTTCTATCATATAAAAAAGGTGAAAAAATCTCGGAATTCTTAATTCCGGGAGCATCAGAGTCCATAACATAGGAATATATATAGCTTGCTTCATGTTTAAGGATAAGGTTCTTGTTTTTGCAGACGGGACAATTATATTTTTCATAGTCCATAATAAGCTTCCTCCTAAAATTATATAAGTTCATTATTACATAATGTATCAAATCACTAAGAATTATTCTTTTATGACCTGAGCATTATATTAATAAAAAAAGATTGACAAAAAAGATATATCGGTGTATCTTATTATTGTACCCACCCCCTAGGGGAGGGGGGTACATAGGATAAATAGACATTAAAATACACATTGAAGTATTAAGAATTGCTTTTCTTAATAAGTAAAATTGGAGGTTGGAATTTAAGATGAATAAAGAACAAAAGCAGGCACAGCTAGCATTAAAGACTGCTAAAGGTCAGATAGATGCAGCAATAAATATGTTAGATGAAGGCAGATATTGTGTAGATGTATCAAACCAGATTATAGCTGCCCAGGGACTACTTAAAAAAGCTAACCTTTTGATACTTAAGCAGCATATGAATCATTGCGTTATGGAAGCCTTTAAGAATGATAAAGATAGCGATAAGATAGATGAGATTATTGACATTTTATCTAAGATTATTGGCAAGTAATAATATAGAGAAAGGAGAAGATACGATTGACTAATAAATCATTTAAGATAGAAGGAATGACTTGTGCTTCCTGTGCTAGAGCAGTTGAACGAGTTACAAGTAAGTTAGAAGGAGTGTCAAGTGCCAGTGTCAATCTAGCAACAGAAAAACTTACACTAGAATATGATGATGATAAGATTACTGTAGAAGATATTCAAAATGCCGTTGAAAAAGCGGGTTATAAGGCATTTACTGAGTCTAGTAAAAAGATATTAAAGATAGAGGGGATGACCTGTGCCTCCTGTGCTAAGGCAGTGGAGAGGGTAACAGGAAAGCTAGATGGTGTTACTAAGTCCAGTGTTAATCTAGCAACAGAGAATCTGACCATACATTATGATGCATCTAAAGTTAGAGTATCAGATATCAAGAGAGCTGTAGAAGATGCAGGTTATAAGGCACTGGAAGAAGCCACAAAGGACGAGGACAGGGACAGTAAGGTTAAGGAGCGTAAATCCTTATTAATAAGATTTGTAATTTCTGCCATATTTACCCTACCCCTATTATATATATCCATGGGGCATATGATAGGTCTTCCTCTACCGGACTTTTTGGATCCAGCGGTAAATCCTTCTAACTTTGCCATAGCCCAGCTTATACTTACAATACCTGTAGTGGTTGTGGGATATAGATACTATATAGTTGGCTTTAGGACCTTATTTAAGGGAAGCCCCAATATGGACTCCTTAATTGCAATTGGGACCAGTGCCGCAGTTGCTTATGGTATATTTGCCCTTATTAAGATTTTAGGGGGTGAAGAAAGCTATGCCATGGAATTGTATTTTGAATCTGCAGCAGTTATTCTTACCCTTATTACTCTAGGTAAATACTTTGAGACTGTATCTAAGGGTAAAACTTCAGAAGCCATCAAAAAGCTTATGGGATTAGCACCCAAGACTGCAACAATTATCAGAAATGATATAGAAGTTGAAATTCCCATAGAAGAGGTAGAAGTGGGAGATATTATTGTGGTAAAGCCCGGTGAAAAGATGCCTGTAGATGGTGTTGTAGTTAAGGGGACCACATCAGTAGATGAATCTATGCTAACAGGTGAGAGTATACCTGTGGAAAAACGAGAAGGGGATAGTATTATTGGAGCCAGTATTAATAAAAACGGTAGCATTCAATATAAGGCTACTAAAGTAGGAAAAGACACTGCCCTGGCGGGGATCATAAAGTTAGTAGAGGATGCCCAAGGGTCAAAGGCTCCTATTGCAAAGATGGCTGATGTTATATCAGGCTACTTTGTACCCATTGTTATAATTCTAGCAATAGTTTCAGGCCTTGCCTGGTATTTTATAAGTCATGATGCAACCTTTGCCCTAACTATCTTCATATCAGTGCTGGTTATAGCTTGTCCATGTGCTTTAGGACTTGCCACACCTACAGCTATTATGGTGGGAACTGGTAAAGGAGCTGAACATGGAGTCTTAATTAAAAGCGGGGAAGCTTTGGAAACTGCCCATAAGATTGATACCATTGTATTTGACAAGACAGGTACATTAACTGAAGGGAAACCACAGGTTACAGACATCCTGGCTTCCAGGGACTATACAGACAATGAGCTGCTTAAAATAGCTGCCTCTGCAGAAAAAGGATCTGAACATCCCCTTGGTGAAGCAATTATAAAATATGCTGAGGATAAGGGAATTATCTTATCTGAAGCCAGTGACTTTAATGCAATTCCAGGACGGGGAATAAAGGTTCTAATAGATAAAAAGCAAGTTCTTTTAGGAAATGCTAAGCTGATGATGGAAAATGATGTTTCTTTAGAAAACTGGGAAGAAGCTTCTGATAGGCTGGCATATGAGGGTAAGACCCCTATGTATATTGCTATAGATGGAATGCTATCAGGTATCATAGCTGTGGCAGATACACTAAAGGAGACAAGCTTAAGGGCCATTGAGAGACTGCACCAGATGGGTATAACAGTTGCAATGATTACTGGTGACAATAAAAGAACTGCCCAAGCTATAGCAGGTCAAGTGGGTATAGATAAGGTGCTCTCTGAGGTGCTTCCACAAGATAAGGCAAATGAAGTTAAGAAACTTCAAGGTGAGGGCAAGATGGTTGCCATGGTAGGTGACGGGATAAATGATGCACCGGCTCTTGCTCAAGCAAACATTGGAATTGCAATTGGCTCAGGTACAGATGTAGCTATGGAATCTGCAGATATTGTCCTTATGAGAAGTGATTTGATGGATGTTCCTACAGCAATACAGCTAAGTAGGAGTACTATCCGTAATATAAAACAGAATTTATTCTGGGCCTTTGCTTATAATACCATAGGAATACCTATAGCCATGGGATTTGTCCACATCTTTATTGAAGGCTTCTTGTTAAATCCCATGATGGCAGGAGCAGCCATGAGCCTAAGCTCGGTATCTGTGGTAACCAATGCACTGAGATTAAAGAGGTTTAAGCCTGCTAAAAAGTAAGAAGTTATATAAACTTTTTATTTAGGCATATCAATATAGCAACTTTATAATAAGATAAGACAAATAACGAATGGAGGAATAATTATGAAGAAGAAATTACAGATAGAAGGAATGACCTGTGCTCACTGCGTAAAGCATGTGGAAGATGCCTTAAAAGAATTAGAAGGAGTTATATCTGCTAAAGCCAACTTAGAAGGCAAGAATGCTGAAGTAGAACTTACGAATGAAATCTCAGATAATATCTTTAAACAAGTAATTGAGGAAGTAGGTTATGAAGTAGTAGGAGTACAGAATTTGTAATATAGCATAGAAGGTTGCTCCATAATACAGTATTGGAGCAACCTTAATTATTATGGCTTACTGTACCATTTAATATCTCCGTTTTTTAAGGCTTTTTCAAAGGTGGCAGGCAACTTAGGTGCTTTGCCACCATTTTGTTTATAGTAATCATCACAATAAAGGGGATTCTTATTGACCTTTACTGACTTCATATCAATCTTTGAATCCTCCCCTTCCCTAATTTTCCTTGCAAAGACAACGGTCCTATAATCATTATCAACCTCATAGGAACAAGTAGATAGGGTTAGGAGGGTGTCGTTTTCATTGATGTCAACATCGTCCACTATAATTAAGGAACGAATTCGTATCTGATATACAAAATTCAAAAATTCCGATGCATCAGAAAAAGTTGATTGTCTGTATTCGAAGAAATAGTCCTTATTTGCCTTTGGAGTAGTTTTAATTATGGCAAAGACCTTGTAGTCTGCCTCTTCATAAATAGTATCAAAGGATATGATGGGATGTTTTTTATAATAACTAACATCCTTATAATACTTGATATAGTGAAACATTTTCTCTGGAGTGGAGATCATATTGTGGCCATGGATAACAAAATTCTGGGTAGGCTTCTCCACAGAAGAGCGATGATCTAAAAACAGGGAGCCGGCTTTATAGTAGTTACCGAAAAAATCCTTGTCAAGATAGTATTCAGGATTACTCTTAGGTGATTGAAGAACAACATAATCCATGGTTCCACCTTTTTCCTTAATCCATCCCTTTACATCATCATTTTCAACTAGAAGGTCCCTAAACTGAAGTAATCTACCATCTTCATCTCTTTTGTTCTTTGGATTAGAAAGAAGTTTTGGCATTTTCTTTTTTGGTTTTGGGGTAGGGGTGGGTGCCTTAGTTGGAGCAGGAGTAGGCGATGGAGTAGGTGTAGGACTTGGGGTTGGAGCCATGGTCGGACTAGGAGTCGGACTTGGCACTGGTGTAGGACTTGGTGATGGCACCTTGGTTGGAGCTATGGTCGGACTAATAGTAGGCTTTGCAGGCTCAGACTCAGCTGTGGGCAAAGGTGCAATAATATGGTTGTAGAGGGGCTCATTAGGGTTACTTGCAGCATTTGCCAAAGAGTTTCTCTTTGCTATATGAAGTGCTATTATACCAATACAGACAGCACAGGATAATATAAGTATTATAGAGGCCAGGATAAGGATATTTTTTTTGTTTTTATTAAACACGTTATTTGCTCCTTATGATTGTAATAACTAATAATATTGTAGCATGAAAAGATGCTTAATAAAAGGAGAATGAATTTTTTTACCATACAAGTCATAAGATTAAATAAAAGATAGACCTATGGAGGTTATAATGAAGAGGCTAAATGGCGCAGTAGCACTTCTTATATTAATTATTACAATGTTTGGATTGGTAGGATGTAAAAAAGATGAACAAGAAATAAAGAAATTAAGGGATCTAGAATTTACTGTAGTTGAGGATGCAGATTTACCCGGAGAATTAAAAGAAATCATTGATGAAAAGAAAGATAAACCCTTTAGATTACACTATTCCAACAAAGATAACTTATATATTGTAGTGGGATATGGCAAGCAAAATAGCGGCGGTTATAGTATTGCAGTAGAGGAACTGTACCTTACGGATAATGCCATCTATATTAACACTAATCTTATCGGACCATCACAGGAAGATTTGGTAACTCAGGGTGTAACCTATCCATATGTTGTAGTAAAACTTGAATATATGGATGAAAGGATTGTATTTGAGTAACTTGGGGCAAAGAATAAAATCTACTATATTTTGTAGATATTAATAACTTATAATCCATATCTAGTGTTTAAAATTCGTTATTATGACTTATAAAAACAAAAAGTACATTTATCTTTTATTCAATATTTCTAATAGACTAAGATGTTTTTTACTATGAATTATAAATTATTCCAAAAATATTAACAAAAATAGGGGAAATTAATGTGCATATTTATCTATTAAATGTCGCGAATGCCGTTGAATTGTCTGAAAACTGCTTGACAAATATTAGAATTTCGTGCTATAATACCTATGATGCATAAAATTTGTAACAAAATAAATGTTAATATGTCCATGGAGAAGTACCAGGCTTGGTAATGGAGATAGAAGCATTAGTTAGGAGTTAATATATGATAAAGCAAATGGATGTAAATAAGGTACGAAACGCTGTTATTAGCCATACGGGGAGAAAGGTAAAAGTGAGAATCAACAGGGGAAGACACAGAATTGATGAAACTGTAGGAATTATATCCGAGACATACCCCAGCATCTTTTTAGTAAGGACCCAAGCTAGCAATGAAATGCCAGAGAGGACTATGTCATATAGTTATACGGATGTATTAACCAAGGACGTTCAACTTATTTTGTGCAGATAAAGCTAATTTACACTGGCCAAAACCGTGAGAGAAACTTATGGTTTTGGCCTTTTTTTATTATTAAGAAATCATAAATCCCTCTTAGGATGAATATGATATGTCAGAGGCATGTAAATGTATGTCCAAATTCAAGGAGGGATATTAGTGGAGTTAATAAAAAAGAATATTCATATGAATAAATTGAAATGTAAGAGCACCCTGCAGCTTACATTGGACGATGACTTTAATGTTCCGGATATTAAGCCTGATATTGATAAGATTATTACACAGCAGGGTGAGTTAAGAATTAGTGAAGTTAATGCAATGAATGGCAAGTTATCAGTAAGAGGAGAGCTTGGATTCAATGTCCTATATTTTAGTGAGGAGGACCAGAGGCAGATACATAATATTTCAGGGGAAATTCCATTTGATGAGGTTATCAATATGGAGCTTACATGTGCTGATGATGACCCTGTTGTAAAGTGGGATTTAGAGGATTTATATGCAGGGCTTATTAATTCAAGAAAGTTAAGTGTGAGATCTGTTGTAAGCCTTGATGTGTCAGTGGAGGAGCTTTATGATGAAGAGACAGGAGTTATGGTAGAGGGCCCTGAAGATGTACAATATAAAAGCAAAAAAATTGAAATAACAGATATTAGCATAGATAAAAAAGATACCTTCCGCATAAAGGATGAAATTTTGCTTCCAACTAATAAAGGTAATGTGGATTCTGTCCTATTTACTGATTTAAGGATGAACAATGTGGAGATTAGACTACTGGAAGATAAATTTACCATCAAGGGAGAGGTACCGATTTTTATTCTATATGGCAGTGAAAACGAAGAAAGCCCAATTGAGTATTATGAAACAGAGATACCTTTTGGAGGAACCATAGAATGTAATGGTTGTAATGAGGATATGGTTGAAGATATAACCTTTAGTATCCTAAGCAAAAGCATTGAGATTAGACCAGACTCCGACGGTGAGGAAAGAGTTATTGATGTTGAGGTTATTTTAGAAATGTCAATCAAAGTATATGAGCTACAAGAGCCAGAGATTCTTTGTGATATCTATAGCCCATGCAAAGAAATAACTCCCATATATCGTAACGCCACCTATGAAAACCTAGTAGTAAAAAATAATAGTAAGTATCGGATTTCAGATAGAATTCAAGTTCCGGATAAACAGCCAAACATTCTTCAAATATGTCATTCTAACGGAGTTATAAGAATAGATGACATTATACCAAATGGCACCGACTTGCAGGTTGAAGGGGTAATAGATATGAATATCCTATATATTTCAGAGGAAGATTCCATGCCCATATCATCCTTAAATGGAGCCATACCATTTACACAGGTTGTTGAAGTTAAGGGAATGAAAGCTGACAGCAACTATGAGGTAAGACCAAGTATTGATCAACTTAGCATAATGATGTTAGATGGGAAAGAGATTGAAGTTAAGGCTGTAATGAACTTAAATACAATAGTTTTCGATAAGATAACAGAGCCCATTATCACCGATGTTGAAGTAGCAGACCTAGATTTAGAAAAACTTCAATCCATGCCTGGAATCATAGGCTATGTAGTAAAGAAAGATGATAGCTTGTGGGATATCGCAAAAAGATACTATACCACAGTTGAAACCATTATGGATATAAACGATATGGAGGATGACAATATCAATGAGGGTGACAAATTGATAATTATGAAAAGGGTAGATGTAACCATATAAGAAAAATAAATGTTTTATATAATAATGGTGTGATTTATAAAGGACTGGAATTGTTTTAGCTATTATGAAAATATAAGTATCCACCGATATATTTAGTACTAGAAGATTAATATCATAAATCAAGGAGGATGTCCTCCAATACCAAGGATGGTAACCATAAGATGTACTACTAATAGCTGTTATAGCTTATCAGAAGGAGGAAAAATATGAGTATACACCAGATAACCAATAATAATGAAGCTATTACTAACAAGGTATATAGTGACAAAAAGTATGTTAATAGTCCAGTTAAGAAGGAAGTAAAAAAAGAAGTGTCTAGGGATGACATAGCCCTAGTCTATGAGAAAAAGACCTATCAAAGAGACCAGGTTACAATTGATAGACTTCTTGAAGAAGCAGAAAACAATAACAATAGATTAAGAGATTTAGTTGAGAAAATGCTATTAAAGCAAGGTCAGACTTTAAGTCATATCAAGAATATCTATGGCTATTTCCGTGAGGGCAAGCTTGAAGTAGATGAGGAAACCAGAGCACAGGCTGCAAGGGATATTGCTGAGGATGGTTACTGGGGAGTGGAACAGACTTCCGAAAGACTGTTATCCTTTGCTAAGGCACTAAGTGGAGGAGATCCGTCAAAAGCCGATGAGATGATAAGAGCTGTCAAAAAGGGTTTTGCACAAGCAGAAAAAGCATGGGGTGGTGCTTTACCCCAGATATGTAAAGACACTCTTGATAGAACCATAAGCAAGATGGACGAGTGGAGAGATTCTATAGATAAATGAGTTGTTGTTTGCCAAGTTAATTTATTATATTTAGGGGTAAGTGAGTATCTATCACTTACCCCTAAATATAATAAAGAAGAACTTAAGGGAAGTAAGGTCTTGTTAAGTAGACCTGTTTGCCAAATCTAGAGGATTTAAAAAATCTGTAGGCTTTTTCTGCTTCAACTTTATCTTTATATATCCCAAATACCGTAGGGCCACTGCCACTCATTAATGAGGCCAGAGCACCATTTTCTTTCATAATTTTTTTGATTTTCTCAACAACAGGATATTCCTTGGCAGTAACTGTTTCAAGAATATTATCCATATAAGAAGCAAACTTGTGGATATCATCTTCATTCAATGCATTTATCATGGATAAGATGTCCGGGTGTCTAGTATTATTTTCATCTAAAGATAGGTTTTCGTATACATACTTTGTTGAGATACTGATATTAGGCTTAACCAAGAGGATGTAGCAATTTGGCATAGGGGGCAAAGGGGTAAGTATTTCTCCTATCCCTTCAGATAAAGCCGTACCCATTAGTAAGCAATAGGGAACGTCTGCCCCTAATTTTATACCAAGATCCATAAGCTCTTCCAGGGATAGTCCTGTCTGAAAAAGAGTATTTAGTCCCTTTAATGTGGCAGCAGCATCAGCACTTCCTCCTGCTAAACCAGCAGCCACAGGAATCCTTTTGTTAATATGTATACTTAACCCGCTTGTAACAGGCTGGTTTTCACGAAATAAATCTACTGCCTTATACACTAGATTTCTACGGTCATTTGGAAGATAATAAAGATTAGACGAAATAGTGGTTGTTTTAAACCTAGTCTTTTTTATATTAATGGTATCATGTAAATTAATAGTCTGCATAATCATGCTTACATCATGATAGCCATCAGAACGCTTTCTTATTACATCTAAGCCAAGATTTATTTTAGCATAGGCTTTAACCGTTATAGAATTCATATAACCTCCCCAATTATCTTTAGCTATTCTCTGATTGGATAAGGGTATTCTATCACAATGAGAAGGCCTTTACAAATACAATCCCAATAACTTTTATTTAAACAGCTTCTTTATAAACATTAATAGCTTGAATTTTACCTTAATAGGTGTATCCTTACTTTGTAAGACTTCAAATTCCTCTTCTGTTAATAGAAATTCAAGCTTTTCTTCTGCATTCTCATCGACAATAGTATAGGTTTCATCCACAAAACACAAGGGTGGAAACATTAGGCACCACCAGTTTTCGCCCATAGCTTGACCTATTTCAACCTTTAATGCTTCGTATGTTCCTGGTGGAAAGACGTAGTCTCCATAGACCTTCATGGGAAAATATGAAGAGGTAAGGGTTACGGACACAGGATAAGCGTATCCCTTATCTTCTATGGTTTTTTTAGCAATACTTTTTATAAGAGGCATCTTTTCCATAAGGACTAGCCTTGCCTCCTCTTTGTCTTTAGCATCCTTTAGATAAGGAGATAGGGCTTTAACCAGTGCATCTTTCACTTGATTTTTCACTAGCTGATCTTCATCCCCATCGCTATTGGCAATTACATGAAAACGTATAATATCAGCTGCAATACCTTCCTGAATATCTGCTGTATTAGTATTTTTAGCAGTTATTATTATAGCTTGAGAAAGGAACCAGGAAAATATTATTATTGACAACAGCAAAAAACTTATACGACGATCCTCTTTAGTTCTTATCTTGTTTTTAGTATGTATAAAGTTTATTTTGATCTTATATAATATCTTATTAAACATATGTCCTCCCAGATAATAGATTTTATTTAATTATCTCCACAAAAGAGCAGATCTATACTGGAACCTATGTTAATTGTTGGAATAAATTGATATATTGAAAAGCTCTTGAACTTAAATCTAATTAATAGTAAAATTAATAAGCGTTACATATGAATGAAAGGCGTGGTTATTAATATGATTAATACAGCACCGATTGGAGTGTTTGATTCAGGAGTTGGAGGACTTACCGTTGTGAAGGAAATAATGAATCAAATACCCGGTGAGTCAATTATATATTTTGGTGATACAGCCAGGCTTCCTTATGGTAGTAAATCAAGAGAGACTGTTACTAGGTACACAAGACAAATCGTTCGATTCTTGATTAGTAAGGATGTTAAAGCTATTGTGGTTGCCTGTAATACTGCCAGTGCATTTGCCCTAGAGACTGTTAAGGGTGAAGTGGATATACCAATGATAGGGGTGGTAAAACCTGGTGCCAAGGTAGCTGCCGAAACCACGAAGAATGGAAGAATCGGGGTAATAGGTACAGAAGGTACTATTCAGAGTGGTATATATAGTGAGATTCTTAGTAAAACCAACCCCAAAGTAGAGGTCTTTGGTAAGGCCTGCCCACTTTTTGTGCCCTTAGTTGAAGAAGGACTTATTGATGACCCTGTAACTAGGGAGATGGCAAGAAGATATATAGGGGTACTTTTGGATAAACAGATAGATACATTGGTACTTGGTTGTACTCATTATCCTTTAATAAGGAATACCATAAGACAGGTAGTTGGCGATAATATTAATCTTGTGAATCCTGCATATGAAACCGCTAAGTCATTGGCAGAGGTTCTAGAAAGATATGGACTAAATAATGATTTAAGGCCAAAGAATAATCATAGATTTTATGTAAGTGACGGAGCAGATAAATTTAAGAAATTTGCTAATACAATTTTACCTTGCGAGGTTATGGAGACTAAGGATATCAATATTGAAGAACTTGGTTGATTGTATGCAGAAAGGTATGGCTATTAAATGATAAGAAAAGTTGCTATAGATATAGAAGGAGTCCTTATAGACGAGAAAGAAGAGAAAATCACCACAAGTACTGTGGGTGAATATATCCTCTATGATGGAAAGCATGTTATTAGGTATAAGGAGCCTGTGGGAGAGGGTGAAGTGCTCAGCAATAATACCCTAATAATCACAGCTGGACTGGTTGAAATGTCTAAAAGCGGAGAAACTACTACCCATATGGTTTTTGACATATCAAAGGAAACCGAATCGGTCTATGATACACAATTCGGTTGTCTTTATTTTCAGATTAATACCAGTTTGATTAACTTGGAGGAGAGATCTGATGGTCTTATACTTAATATGGAGTATAGCCTTTCCAATAAAGAAAGTCATATTTCCAAGAATCGTATCTGCATAAAGGTAAAAGAAATTCTATAAACCACACCATCCTTCATTATCGAACTCTACATCAAAAGATATATCTTCCATGAATTTGTAGTATTCATCCCTTTCATCTTCCTTAGTTATCAGGTATGTATACATGTTCTTGTTCATGACAGGAAGAAGTTGAACATCAGTAGTACCGTCAGGGTTAAGATATATTTTTAGGAGTCCGGATACTCTTGTGGAGGCATTGAACCAATAGTTACCTAGACTATAGGCAATGATTTTTCCCTTATAAAATTCAAGTCCTTGCATAACATGGGGATGGCAGCCAATAACTGCATCTGCTCCAGCATCAATATATATTCTAGCTAAATTCTTTTGATATTCTACCGGTTCATGGACCCTTTCCTTACCCCAGTGTACATAGATAATTACAAAATCGCTATTTTTACTGGCTTCTTCTATGGAGGTGACAATTAAGGTGGGGTCATAGGTTCCCACCATTCCCGAGCGTTCATCGGTTGCATACCAGTCCATAGCATATATAACATGAGAAGCAGCGATATATGCTATCTTCTTATCTCCAATAGTATAATATATTGGAGCTTTCGCACGGTCCATATTAGCTCCTGCGCCTACATAATCAATCCCTGCTTCCTCTAGGGTAGCAAAGGTATCTTCAAGTGCTTCCCTCCCAAAGTCAAGAGCATGATTGTTTGCCAGAGAAACAATGTCCACACCCATTTCCTTTAGGATATTAACCCTTTTTGGATGGGCTCTAAATGTATAGGATTTTTCTAATATTTCACTACCCCTTGTACTATAAGCAAATTCGTTATTAAGCATAAAGATATCAGCCTTATTCATCTCTTCAACAAGTTCCTGAGAAATCCCACCAAGAATACCCTTGTTCTCACTATCATAACGGGCAACTGGCCTAGAATCCTCATCCAGATTCACATCTCCAGCAAAGGCTAGGACAATAGGTTCTTTAGCCTCTTGCTCTATAGGATTACCCTCTGATTGAATAGATTCATCTGTGCTGTTGGTATCGTCTGTACTGGAAGGTAGCTCTGATTGATTTAAGCGGGACTTATCAGTTGTTTTTGTTATATCTTCTATATTATCCTCATCCTCTAATTGATCCTCGGTAATATCTAAGTTATGATTTTCATCATTGTTAAAGGACTTTAATATATCCTTGTATGTAAAGCTTAATAATACAACAAGTATAACAATTAAAGAAAGTAATATGTTTGTCAGTTTTTTATTCATATTAATAACATGTCCTTCCATTAAATAAAATAAGGATTTATTAATTCCTCAATATTCTATCATATAATCACTGTATAAAAAACCCTCTTACCGATAAGGGATATCTAATTAGTAAGAGGGTAGTTATAGTTATAATTGATTATTTTTTGTCTTTGGAAAACTTATCTTTCATCTTTTTAAAGAAGCCTTTTTTTTCGGCCTTTGTATCCAAACCACTTCTTAAGCCTCTAACATCAGTTATATAAATACCACTGATTACAGCTTTAACTTCCTTTTTAACAGGGATTAGATCAAATATCTTAGGGTCACACATCAAAGACATAATCTTTGGACCAATCTTTGCCTTTACAATAGGTACTTTGGAGCGGCGGAGGTATTTGGGAGTCTGATCAACAACAACTTTAGGAAGATTAGCCTCAGTTAGCTTCATCTTCTTCTTATCAATAACAAGAATTGAAAAAGTCTGTGCGGCTTCCCTAATCTGTTCGTCTGCAGCATCCTGCTTTTTTTGTAGCTTTTTACCTACAAAATATAAAACCACCATTGCTATAACAAAGATTACTGCGACTATAGCTAAAACTTTTAATACGATTTCCATGTACTATGTACCTCCTGATTTTGTACTTATTAAAAATTATCCCAATATCACGTCAATATATCCATGGGATATAATAAAAATTGTATTTTTTATAAATCCTTCACTAGGATTGAGCAACGATTATTGTATCATTAATTTGAACAAAAATAAATAGGTAAATCAAAATAAAATAGTGTTTATAAAATATATTATTTATACTAAGTTAGCATTCTTATCTAACATTTCCTTAATTATATCCTGTACATAGGAGCCTAGACGTTTTTTTGTATCTTTGTCTAAATCTCCTGGATAGATAGGCTTTCCAAATTCAATAACCACTTTTGTAGACCTAATCCATGGTGAATGATTTTCAAATACTTCATCGGTATTAGTTAGTGCCACTGGAACAATGGCACAACCAGTCTTTTCAGCGACTTTAAAACTACCTTCCTTAAAGGGAAGCATTTCTTTCTCATGGTTACGAGTTCCCTCCGGTGATATAAAGACAGAGTATCCCGCCTTCACTTGCTCAATAGCTTGCAGGACTGTCTTCAAACCTTGCCTTATATCATCTCTGTCGAGGAAGAGGCACTGAATATTTCGCATCCAAGCTCTGAGGATAGGAACCTTCTTAATCTCCTTCTTCGCCATAAAACCAGTTAAAGTAGGTAGATTAACATATGATATGGGAATATCAAAATAACTTCTATGGTTGGCAATATACAAGATAGGCTCATCTTTCGGTATATTTTCTTTACCTAATACTGTCTTCTTTACTCCAGAAAGAAAAAGTAAAATTTGAAAAGCTACCATAATTATTTTTTGTGAGCTTGCCACTTTAGCATGATGGCTAAACAATCCTATAATAAATTCAATAATAAGTAATGGAATGCTTATAATAAAGAATAACAGTAAAAATAATATAACAAGAATAAGCCTCATAGCTTCCTCCTAGGTTGTTCTTAAGTTAACGATGTATAGCCTTCTATGTTATCTACTGAAATCTTAGAATTCATTAGGGAGCTCAATTGGATAACTAAAGAGGCTGTCATCTTCATCTTCATCAGGTATCTCATCTGAAATACTGTCATCTCCATGGTTAGGAATCTCATCAAAGACACCATCTTCATCTTGGTTAGGAATCTCATCTAAGTTACTATCTTCATCTTGATTAGGAATCTCATCAAAGACACCATCTTCATCTTGGTCTGGATTCTCCTCAGAAGTACCATCTTCATCCTCAGGAATTTCATCCGTTTCATGGTCTTTATGGTCAAAGTCTTCATCATCTATATCATCTTCATCTTGGTCAATATCTTCATCCGAAACATTATCTTCGTATTCATCAAAATCTATGTCAGGAAAATACTCAGAAAGAAGATCCCAATCAAAATCTTCTCTTATGGTGGCATCAGGAAGACCATCTTCATCTAAATCCTCATCTAATATTACATCAATGATGCCATCCCCATCTATATCATCTCCCACAAATAAATCAGGAATTCCGTCTCCATCTAAATCTAATCCAGGGACTGGAATAGGTGTAGGAGTAGCCGGGGGAACATAATTAATTAAGGCTGCGTATTTTGCTTCATAATCAAAATCCTTACTAGGTGTATAATTATAATATTCATCTAAGGTCATATTATTGGTATAAAGATAGTTGGCTAAATCATTTCCCACATATCTGATGTGCCAAGGCTCATAGGCATAACCTGTAATGCTTGATCTATCCTTTGGATATCTTATGATAAATCCATATTCATGGGCATGGGCAGCTAGCCATTTGCCTTCTTCACAATTGGCAAAGGCAGATATTAGCCTATAACGGATGGACTTAGCAGACACATCCATGGCCAGTCCGGTCTGATGCTCAGATGTACCAGGGGCAGCAGAATATTGTAAGGTGTGTTTCTTCCCCTTATTAACAATGTTATTTAAGAAAATTTCTTTTTGTCTACCATAGGATCTGTAACCGGATATACCAAACAACTCATATCCATCATCTAAGGCTGCATTAAAGAGAGCTTCTATAGCCCTAGCAGCTTCTTCCCGCATTAATTTTCTTTCGCTTTTACCCTTAATATCAAAGGTAATATTGGGCACAACTAGATTCTCTGGTACATAATCTTTAGGTAAGCAATATTCCTTATTGACATATACGGTAAGGCTTGATGGTTCAAGATCCATCTCAGTTGCAGGTGTCCATAGAACTTCTTTGGGTTCGTTTGACATTTGATCCTCTTCTTTATTATTTTTATTATCATCATATTCTAAAGAAGGAGTAATATATGTATTATTTGAATTATCTTTTTTATCTAATGATATAGCACCTGGTGAGACTGTAGAAGCAGATGCTATACCTCCATCTGTATTACTTGAGCTACTTGTTTGCACCGGCTTATCTTTACTAAAAATAAGATATCCAGCTAGGGATAACATAAGAAGTAGGCATATAATAATAGGTATTTTCCCTTTTCCCATAATTCTTCCTTTCGTACAATACAAAAACATAACAGCAAAAATCTTGCTATACTAGGAATAGAATATCGTGTATAGTATAACATAAATTATACTTTAAGTGAATAAAAGATTATGGTAATTAGCCTGTAGGGTGACTGTCATTAAGTAGCTCAGCTTTTAACTTATATAGCTTATTTGAAAGATCCACATATACGTTATGAGGATTTGTAAGTCTTCTGGATTCATCCCAAAGGGTATTTTGTTCCTTGGAGCAATAATCCCGTATATCCATAACTGATGGAGACTCATATACACATTTGCCATCTTGGAATATAGGTACTAAGAGTTCCCTGAGGGTATAGCTGTTAGGCTCAAGATAAGTCTTCTTCCAGGTAGCAATTGGATCAAATAAGAGAAGAGGCTTATCTGAGGTAAAATGTTCATCTTCTAAAGTTATAAGATCAGCCTTTATCTTACCGCTGTCTTTCTCGTATACTCTATATATCTTCTTGTTACCGGGATTAGTAATCTTCCATTGATTTTCGGATAATTTCATACGGGGAATAAACTTACCATCTTTTTTAATAGCCGCAAGCTTATAAACACCGCCAAAGGAAGGGCAATCCTTTGAAGTAATTAACTTCGTTCCGACACCCCAGGAATCGATTTTTGCACCTTGTGAATTTAAAGCCTCTATTACATATTCATCTAAATCACTGGATGCTGTAATTGTAGCATCAGTAAAAC
>JAAYRE010000163.1 GCA_012518935.1 Clostridiales bacterium | reverse complement strand
TATATCTTTATCTATATCTATATCTTTATCTTTATTTAAATCATAATTGTAATTTTTATTGTCATTATTGTTTATATCAATATTGCTATTTATATTATTATTAGTTGCAGTATTGTTACCTGGGTTATTGTTACCTGGGTTATTGTTGCCTGGGTTATTGTTGACTGGGTTATTGTTACCTGGGTTATTATTGCCTGGGTTTTTGTTGCCTACATTATTATCTATGTTTTGAATATGAATGGATTCTTCAGTAATATTATTCGCTTGTTTTATGTAATCTTCTTCTTTTATTATCTTATCATTAACATTCTGATTACCTGTTACATCTGTATCTATCGAATCTTTCCCAATCACATCTTTGTTAATCAAATCTTTGTTAATCAAATCTTCGTTTGCGACATCTTTGCTAGTGTTTATAATTTCATCTGGCCCAAAATCTGATGCATATGCATATCTACTATCGCTCCTGGTATAATCTAATTCATCCTGCATTCCTAAATTATAGGTTAGAAGTTCCAGCTTTTTCTCCAGTCTACTCAGTCGCATTCCTAAAAATATACATAATATAGTGGGAATCAGTATAAGCACAAGTATTGTTATAATCAATGCTGTTTTAATTCTATTAATTCTTTTTCTTTTATCAGAATATGATTTTTTCTTATTATTCATATCCCCATTGTCTTTATTTGCTGTGTCTGTCACTATCTCACCCCACTAATATTTTGATAATATTAATTCTCAATTAATTGTATCATAAATTGACTTTAAAATACACAATTATTCAATATATCCATATGCATTTTTGCTTCACCTACAACCGGAAAGTTTTTTCCTTCTTCTTGCAAAACTATAAAGAACAATCTGTATATATTATACTCCTTTTTTACAAAAAAGGCTCCGAAAACTTTGTTCTCGGAACCCTTCTATTTTTTTCTCATTTTAATATATTATCCCTTAACACTGCCCATTGCTACTCCACTAACTATCTGCTTTGATAAGATAAGGTATACTATTATTATGGGAAAAATAGAAAGTGCAATCATCATGTACAACTTTCCCATATCAAATTTTAGAAAGTCTGCACTTCTTAACTGAGCAATTAAAATTGGAAGTGTCTTCTTATTCTTATCAACTTCAGCAAGGACTAAGGCTGGGATAAAATAATTATTCCAGGAACTTGTAAATGAAAATATAGCTTGAACAGCAATAGCAGGTTTCATTATCGGAAGTACTATCCTGTTAAAAGTGCTAAATTCATGAGATCCATCTATTCTTGCTGCCTCGACTATCTCAACCGGAAGCGCAGTTTCCATGTATTGTTTAATGAAGAACACTACTATAGGTGCAGAAATTGATGGTATAATAAGTGGCCAATAAGTGTTTTTCAAGAAACTTACTTCTCTTACTAATTTTATAAAACCCAGTGAAGTAACCTGAGTTGGAACCATCATAACCATTAAGATAAATGAGAATAATAACTTTTTCAATTTAAAATCATAAGCATGGACTGCATATGCTGTTAAAGATGAAAAGTATACCGATAATAGTGATGAACTAGCTGCTACAATAAAGCTATTAGCTATTCCTCTTATAACTGGTAAATTTTTATCTAATAATAGACTCTTATAATTGGTTATTAAAAACTTACCTGGTAAAAGTGAAAAGCCCTTTTGTATATCAGCATGACTCCTTGAACTGTTAACAAATAATACATAGAAAGGGACTAGACACAACAGGGTCAAGATTATAAGCACTAAATAGCTAAAAAACCGTCTTAAGTATAATCCAAACAAACTAAAATTATCTTCTTTTCTCATGTCAATCATCCCTCCCTAATCTTTTTTCTTAACAAATGCAAAGTAAACTAGTAAGCTTAGTCCAAAGGTTAATACAAATAATACAACAGACAGGGCACCACCCATACCATAATTATAACTATATAAATGTTTATTAAGAAACATAATAAGAGTCATTGACGAATTATTAGGCAAACCTTTACCATTTGTTAGAACCTGTGGAACATCAAACATCTGCAAACCACCAATAAGTGATGTTATTAATACATATACTAATATAGGTCTCAATTGAGGAATTGTAATCTTTCTAAATATCTGGAAAGACCTGGCACCATCAACTTCAGCTGCTTCAAACAAGGAAATATCAATACTCATTATACCTGCCATCAAAATTATTGTGGTATTACCAAACCACATCAAAAAATTCATAAGAGCAATAAGACCTCTTGTTCCAGCTATGCTAGATAAAAATCGAAAAGGTTCATCTAGAATATTCAAACTTAACAAAATATCATTAATTGGACCTGCATCTGAAAATATGGAGAAAAACAACATCGCAAATGCTGAGGCCATGATAAGGCCTGGCATATATATAACTGTCTTAAAGAAGCTTTTTGCTTTTAATTTTAGACGAAGATCCGTAAACCATGCTGCTAATGTAATAGAAATAATTATCTGGGGAATAAAACCCAAAAGCCATATTACTATTGTATTGGTTGTGTACATCAAAATATCATACTCTTTAAAGAGTTTTATGTAATTATCTATACCTACAAAGTTTGGACCAACCTGAAGTAGTCCACCTGCAGCTCTGTAATTTTCAAAAAAACTATTGTATATTGTTGAAACTAAAGGTATTAACGAAAAAAGTATATATACAAGAAAGAAAGGTATTAAAAATATATATCCCCATTTTGTATATCTTACACAAGATGATTTTTTCTTTGCCATATGCCCTCCTGCCAATAAAACTAAAATAATACATATATAAAACGACGGCATATTATTAAAATATGCTTTTCATAAAACAGGATGAAGCAAAAAGCTCCATCCTGTATTTACATAATAGATTAATTCTATCTAGTGTTTATATCTTAGTTAGTAGTTAACTCAGGATATTTAACTTTAATGTTAGTATAGAAGTTCTGTAATGCTTCTTCCTTAGAAACATTGCCATCAAAGTAATCCTTGAAGGCTCCCTGGAACTCTTCATTACAACCCTGATCATATGGAGAAATATTACTCATATCAATCTTAGGTGCTGCTTCTGCAAATAAAGCTATATGGTTCTGTCCACCTAAGAAATCAGATTGGAAATCACTATTAGCTAATTCATTCATAGCCGCTTTATGGTTAGTGTAATCTTGAGTTACTTCAGTAATCTTCTTCATGATAGCTTTATCGCAGGTAAGTTTAAGCATAATATCTTTTATAGCTGAAACATTGTCTGTACCTGTAGCAGCACAAATCCATGTACCACCCCAGTAATAAGACTCAGGACCTTGACAAACAGCCCAATCACCGTAGATACCATTGCCAACTTCTTTTGCTGCCTTCGCATCAGCTAAAGAGTTATCTAATAGTGTAAAGTTAATACCCCATGTAGAGTAGAAGAAACCAAATGTTGTACCTTCAGGACCCTGTTCAGCAGCCCATTCAGGAGCCCAAAGTGTTGTCTTCTTGTTGTAACCTTTATCTGTAAATTCCTTGGTTTGGTCAACCCATCTCATAATATTATCGTCAACTACAACCTTACCACCTTGAACCCATGGTCCAGATACGTTGTTTGAGAAAGTACGGTATGAATCATCATAACCAGCAAGCATGGTATAGCCACTAGCTTTCATATCAGCAGCTACTGCATTAAACTTATTCCAATCAGCAAGTTTCTTTTGAACTTCAGCTGGATCATCTGTTCCTAGAACTTCATTAGCTATAGAACGTCTATAAACGAAAAGACCAGGAGTTGCCTGCCAGGTAGATCCTTTTATCTTACCATTAGCAGTTACAATATCCTTAGTATACTGATATTGTTCAGACATATCTGCATCGGTAAGCCCTACTTTTTTGACATCCATTGTGTAATCACTATCAGTATACTTTAATGCATAGTCAGCTTCGATTAAGAATATATCTACATTATCATCAGCCGCTTTATTCTTCTGATCAAGCAAGGCTGCATCAAGAGCATTCTGATATGCATTATTCTCGTTAGGTGTTATAACCCACTTAACAGTTATGTCGCCGATTTTGCCTTCCCCTGTGCTGTCATTATGCTCATAACCAGGATAAAAGTCTTTTACACGACTTTGGAATTCATCATTCCAGCACCAGATATTAAGAACTTTTCCCTCATCTGCAGTATTTTTGTCATCTGCAGCTGTCTCATCATCAGCTTTACCACAAGCAGCTAATAATGATGCAATCATGACCATTACAAAAATCAAGCTTAATAGTTTCTTTTTCATTATAAATCCTCCCCTTAATAATATTGCATTTATTTTCATATCACTTCATGTGATACTAATGCCAAGATGTAACTTAATCGTTTTTGTAAAGGTTTAATCATCATATTCAACAATTAATCACTATATTTTCAAGATTTTTTTATATTTTTTACAAGGCAAAATCTTTAGTTTTTAGCAAAATATATAATTAATCTATGTAAATAGCATTTTTTTTAGTGTTTAAGTTCACTACAGTTCTATAATACATCCTTTATACATTAAATGCAAGTATTATTTTATAATTTTTAACTATTTAATTAATTTTTAACAAAGTCATATTATTGCAATAATTTCGACATATTACATAAATTTAATCAGTTTTAAGATGACAACTTATATAATTTTTATGCATTTTGCCATTTTTCCTTGGTCATTTCCATTATTTTCACAAGAATATTTTATTCTTAATCGTTTTCGATAATTCATAACTTCACCTAAGAAGAATGAGTTTCGCTTGCGAAGCTCCCTTGCCGAACGCGGTTAGCTTAGCAAACAGAAATTCAGAGAAATTTTTATTTAGAAAAGGGAGCAGACTATGCATCTGCTCCCTTTTCACTAGATCAAATCAAACAAACTTCCACCCTCAATCTTAACTACTCTTCCATCCACAGTAAGCCAAGCTGGGGCTGCAGAGGGATTGTATACTCGCTCACCATCTGCAGTAAATTTCAAATTATCTAAAAGTTTCATATAATCAACAATTTCTATATTAGTTGCATACCATATATCATCTCGTCCACCGACCAGGCTTCTGGTTCCATCATCATAGCTAAAGGTCAGAGCCTTAAACCTACCTCCAGGGAAACATTTGTATATTGTCATATTATACCTTCCTCCCTTACCCTCCTATTATAAGCCCAGTACCTCAATCATTTTTTCTGCGTATCTTTTACCAAGGGTTACCATGGAGTCATGACTAAAATGTAGGTTCCACTCCGTATCACTCGGGTCTACTAAAAGGTCCTTAGCACTAATCAAGTGACAGTTCTTTATAATACCAGGTAACTGGTTTACGAGCACATTATGTCCTGCACACCCACCGGAATAAAGAAGTTCACCAACAAGAACAGGAATGTCTCCCAGATTCAAGTCTTTCTTAAGATCCTTCACCAGGGTACCTACTTTACCAGGCCATGTTGGGTCACCATTATTAGATTCACCCTGATGGAAAAGAATACCCTCGATAATTCCGCCCTTTACTTGTGCCATCTTACAGCGTTCCACAATCCATTCATATTTACTATCAGTGGTGGACTTCATAAATGTCTCAATTTTCTGCCCACTGAGAGCACAGGGAACAAGTCCGATGATATCATCATCAGGATATCTCTTAGCCATAGTTTTACCAAACCAATCACCAACTCCAACAGCACCAGCCCAGGCTTCATGCAGAGGTGGACAAGCAACATCCCACTTATTTGCTTCTCTATTAAGCTTCGGGTTATCATCAAAGCCCAGTACCAAGACACGGGGATTTTTCTCCTTATCTGAATCCTGTGCCTTGGGAAACCCAGCCATATTAGATTGTCCTAATAACAAGAACACATGAAAAGTACCGGTGATTTGTTCTTCCAGCTTGTTTGCTGCTAGATGCTTTGAATCATCCATGATATCTGATCCTTTCAATTTAATACTTTCATTATATATTTTGTAACAATCAAGGTTTTAAAAAAGCTATAATCATATATAAGAATTCATAATTCTTATAAGATATTTAATAGCATTTAGATAAATAAACTAAAATTCAAAATCTAAGGCACCATTTTTGGTTAATTCAAAGGGACCAGGTGTGACATCTGCATCAGGTCTCTTTATTCCAAAATAATCGGTGTCAAAACGATAAGGGGTACTGTCCGGCTCCTCAAATTTCATATCTGCATGATAAGTCTTACCAAGTAAGTCGGTGGTAATCAACATAGCAGAGGCTCCCCGAAGCAGATCGGGCTCATTAACCTGAACTTGTACTTTCTTCTGGGCAAGATTAATATCCACTTTAATACCCTTACTTTCATAAATCTTTGAATTAGGATCATGACTACTAGGAACTGCATTATTAAGGTATATGTTACCCTCTATAGCCACAGGAAGAACAGCATTTCCTATAAAGATTTTCTTTGCAGCTTCTCCAAGCTCAATAATTTCCTCTCTTGTATATTGCCACCATTGCTTATCCTTTGCATTAGGATGTTTGTTGTAGCCCCCTAGTCCCACAGGATGCAGATAGCAAATTGAATTGTCCGGAACACCATCCATCACTGTCTTCCCATCTTCTCCAACTAAATCCCTGGGTTTAAGCGGAAGATGTTCAAAAAATGTTATGGGGACAGGTTCCTTATTGGCATCATTATCCCCCAAAAAGATATTGTTGTAGTACCTGTCATCCCCTCCGGTGATATTGGAATATCCCGCCATGGCTGTTTCATGAGGAAAATGGTAGGGGGTGGTACGGGTAATCTCTGAGCGAACAACAAATCTACCGGTAAACAGGTTATGGACAAATGCACCACCCTGTGACATATTTCTAAAATTCATCGGAGAAAGGAACAGATTATGATCAACCATATAAGGACCATGACATACCTCAACAAATAGATCCTCAGAAAGGTTATCAAACAACACATTACGGCTAATGCGGGTACCCTGTGCCTGCCAGTCGAGCCAAATCCCACGATAACAGCTATAGATTTTATTTTCACTAATTTGTGTATCTAGGGATCCATGTAGCTTGATTCCTGCTACTTCAGCACCGTGTCTGAGCCTTTTGTGATGAATATTATAAATACAATTCTGATAAATCTGGCTGAAGGCTCCACCCATATGTCCCACAATACCTGCCTGTTCACAATCATGGATCACATTACCTCGAATAATGTGACTGCCTACTCTATCCTTATGCCAGCCCGAACGTAAGGCTCTTAAAATAACCTCCTGCTCCCGTTGAGTGCCGCCTTTCATATGTTTGCCAGAATACTTTGTGTGTCCAGTACCGATTTCTGTACCTAAGCTAATACCAACATTTTTGGACTCACAGATAATATTGTTTTCAATAATCCACCCCTTGCTCCAATGAGGTCCAATCAAACCTTCCTGGTAATCAGTGGGCGGCGCCCACTGTGGAGATGCTTGACGAAGTGTGAAGCCACTTACTGTTATATAGTTAAGCCCTGGTTTTTCAGGCCAGAAACAATATGGACGGACACTTATTTCTACATTTTCCACACAGGGATCTTTTCCACCAAAATTAGCCCAGATCTTTGTTGTTGCAGTACCAACTTCAGCATACCATTTTAGTAGTGAGTCCTTGGAATATTTGGCTTCGGGCCAAACTTCGGGTCTTCGTATCTTATCAACACTATCACATTCATATAAGGATTTGCCATCCAAATATACATCTCCGAGATGAACCGGGAAAGCCCCGTCAAAAAGCCAGTCTCCACTTAACTCCACTTCAAAGGGGTTACGTACAGAGAATATGGAATTGGGTACTTCTGTACTCCAAACATTGTCTCCTTCATCGACCCAGTTTGTAATTGGTTCAGCCCCTGTAATGACTACTTCCCCATCTCCTGCTGAACGATATACTATTCTGTGCTCCTTTGTTCCACCATTGGCTGGATTAACCCATTCCCTATATACTCCGGCATGAACAATAACTGTATCACCGGCCATGGCAAGAGCCGCAGCTCGTGATATTGTACGAAAGGGGCACATGGCTGTTCCTTTTGCCTGATCATTTCCCTGTATTGATACATGATATTCCATAAAACCTCTCCTTCTCTCTGCCTCTAAAAGCTGTATTATTCTTTACAAGCTGAGGACAGTATGTACAAAATTATTGTTGTAGAAATGTTTGCTAATTATTACCTGGTAAACTGCGATATAAACTTCCATGCAACCTCGCAAGTATGATGTCTGCACTCATGTACCTGTTTACTGACGCTAGCAAAGGCAGTTCGACAAATACCATCTTCGCTGTCAAAGTAATGAATGGTCAGATCGCTTCCTCTAGACTCATCGTAAATCTTCTCGACACGATCACCAGAAACACCCCATATAGGATCCTCCCAATTATCCTTATCTTCGTAACTCAGGTCAAATTTTTTCTTACACTTATTGACCTTGGCAGCATACTGTATCCTTTCCAGAGCAGAATCGGCCTGGAAAGGTAATTCAGGCAGATGTGAATCTTCGCCACCAGAATAGAACATCGGAACAGGAACAGTCATGTTAAGTCTATCACCCAGAGGCGGACTAAATGGATTATTCTTCACTGGGAACAGTGCACTTGCAGGGGCAAGACCTGCGAAAACATTAGGATACTCCTGAAACATATCCCATGTCTTTCCACTGCCCATGGAAAATCCAGTTGCATAAATGCGTCGTTCATCTATGTTGTAGCGTTTCTTAAGTTCCTCAATCACTTCTACAACCTCTGTGGCTGTTACATTCTGATGATTCTCGATTGATACATACAAGAATTTATATCTATGTGCGATTTCATACCATCCTGAAACAAAGGTCAGGAACATGGAGGAATCACCACCACCATGAAATCCCATAAGCAGTGGGACCGGTCCTTTATCAAATAAATCATTATTGTAGTAGGCAAAATATCCAACTTTATGCTCTTTTGTATCCTTAAATGCACCTCTGTTGTCAGGTGAGGTCTTTACAAGTACACTACCAGCTTCCTCTGTCATATTCATTAATTCAAAATCAGGCTCAATCTCCATATTGCCACACCACATTTTAAACTTGCGAACAAAAGACTTAAAATCAGCCCTGTAGTCAGGCTCTGACTTAATTAGCAGATTGGCACAATCCTTAAAGGCTTCATTTACTTCCTCAGAATTGCCAACACTCAATATAGCTATATCCTTACGTTCCGGTGTAGGAATAACACTCAGATTATCCATGGAACACACAGCAGGAGTAATCTCACCAGGACACCAGAGATATTCACCTTGTATTGTT
>JAAYRE010000162.1 GCA_012518935.1 Clostridiales bacterium | reverse complement strand
CGGAATTATTTTAATTTTTCAATTAATTTGTGTATTTCTATATAATTTCGAAAAGTGAACGGAGAAAGAGGGATTTGAACCCTCGCGCCGCTACTAACGACCTACTCACTTTCCAGGCGAGCCCCTTCAGCCTCTTGGGTATTTCTCCTTGGCATAAAATTGTATAAGTTGTTTAGACAACAAAACCACTTAATAGTGGTTTTAAAAGCGGAGAGGGTGGGATTCGAACCCACGGTTCCTTGCGGAATCACTGGTTTTCAAGACCAGCTCCTTACAGCCACTCGGACACCTCTCCAAAACGTCGCTTAGCTATTGTATCATCACAATTATCTTGTGTCAAGTAATTTTAACTACTACTTTTATATTTTTTTATTCATTCCTAAAGCAGGGGAATTATCTGTAAATTCTATACACTTTCTAGTAACGTTTGTGCCAAGGCAAGATCTTCTATAGTTGTTATCTTTATATTCTTATAATCGCCCCTAACTATTTTAACCGGCTTCTTTATAAATATTTCATAAACCATAGCATCATCTGTAATATTCTTATTATAACCCTGCTCGTCCTTAAAAAGTAATTCATATGCTTTCCTTATAGAATCATAGTCAAAGGCTTGGGGTGTCTGGGCTGACCATAAATTTGCTCTATCAGGAGTTTCTTTTATCCAACCATCTTTTCCTACTATCTTTATTGTATCCTTTACTGGTGTAGCTACAATACAGGCATTACTTTCTCTTACTACATCAATTACTTCATTAATTAAGGGGGTAGATATAAAAGGTCTAGCACCGTCATGGATTAATACATAATCCGAGTGGTCTATGGCCCTAAGCCCAAGGTACACAGAATTATATCTTTCAGTGCCCCCTTCTATTATATGTTTTATTTTTCTTAAGCCATATGGTTTTATTATATTGTTTTTGCAGTATTCAATTTGACCATGGCCACAGACTAATATAATTTCATCTGCCTTGCTTTCTTCAAAGGCCTTTAGTGAATAATATAATATGGGCTTGTCTTCTAGCATTATAAATTGCTTGGCCACATGGGTATTCATTCTTTTTCCCTGTCCTGCCGCTAATATTACACAGGTGACTTTATCTTTCTTCACACCATTCTCCAATCTTATCACAACCGTAAACTAGGCTAAAATTACCGCTCTCCAATTTTTAAATTAGGAATAGCATTTAAATCCAGCCCGCTACGTTTACCTTTAATATATTCATAGTAAGCTGCTACTCCAATCATTGCTGCATTGTCAGTACAAAAGACAGGGCTTGGATAATAAAAGTCCAGGGCATTTTGTCTACATGCATTTGCCATAGCTTCACGGAGTGCCGAGTTTGCTGCAACACCCCCTGCTATTGCAACCTTTTTCATGTCAAAATCTTTTGCTGCCATAATGGTTCTTGTTACAAGCACATCCACCACTGCCGCCTGAAAAGATGCAGCTACATCCGCTCTATTAATATCCTCTTTCTTCATTTCCATAGAATTAATATAGTTAAGTACTGCGGATTTTAATCCGCTAAAACTAAAGTCATACTGAGCACCTTCAATATGAGCCCTGGGAAATACTATGGCATTACTATTTCCTTCTCTGGCTAACCTATCAATCTTAGGGCCACCTGGGTATCCTAGTCCGATGGCTCTCGCCACTTTATCAAAAGCCTCCCCAGCCGCATCATCCCTAGTCTTTCCGATTATTTCATACTCTCCATATTCTTTAACCATCACAAGATGGGTATGCCCTCCTGATACTATCAGGCATAAAAAAGGCGGCTCCAACTCTTTATGCTCAATATAATTGGCTGATACATGTCCTTCGATATGATGAACTCCAATTAAAGGTTTGTTTGTAGCAAAACTTATAGCTTTTGCTTCCGCCACTCCTACCAATAGGGCTCCCACAAGACCGGGTCCATAAGTCACACCTATGGCATCAATTTCCTCTAAGGCTATATCTGCAACTCTTAAGGCTTCCTCTATTACCTGATTAATTTTTTCAATATGTTTACGGGATGCAATTTCCGGTACTACGCCTCCGTATAATTTATGAATTTCTATCTGTGATGAAATAATATTAGAGCGAATCTCTCTACCATTTCTAACAACTGCTGCAGCTGTTTCATCACAGGATGTTTCGATTGCTAATATATTAATGTCTCGTTGTGTCATTGTTATCTCCATTTCAATAAAGAACCGGGACTTGGTCCTTTTTCTTACCTTTGGTTAATCCTGTGGTATGACATTCCAGCCAAGCACCATCCACTTGTTGTCCCCACTTTTCCGCATAATATATTGCCTAAGCTCGGATGTTTTTCCTCTTTCAACAATGGTAAATGAAATATATGCAGTAGCATATTCAGAACCATCAATTTCATAATTCTCTTCCTTATCCTTATTTACAGTGTAGACATGTTCAATCTTTCGATTAAATTTATTCCATAAGGATAAATCCGAATAAAGTTCATTTAAATAGGTTTCTTCAGGATTATTACTTAAAAACTCTTTATCACAAAGCTCTCTAATTTTTATTGCCAAATCCTTGATTTCTTCGTCCTCAAGGCCTGAATATAAAAGTCTAGTCATATCTCCGTGAAGCTTAGCTACATCTCTAGGTGTCTTAGGGTACTCCTTATCAAAATCCATGGCTAATACTTGCTGAACTTCTGTTAATTTCTCTAATGAGGCTTCTTTTAGTTTTCCTTCTTTTTGTGAACGCCCCAATACAAAAAACACAAGTATAATCAAAGCGATAAAGCTTATAGCAAAAATATACGAAATAGCTTTGTTCTTTTTCATTAGAATACCTCCCGGCTCAAATGATTATTTTACTCATTTTTATCGAATTCCAAAGTAATACTCTGTTGATCCTTCCCTGCTTTTACATTGGGAAATATACGTTTTGCTTCATTTATAAAATCCCTGGGTCTTACTAATGACGGACTATAATGAGTCAACCATAATTCCTTAACCTTTGCTTCCTTAGCAACTGCGGCTGCTTCACAAAAGGTCATATGCTTATATTCCTTTGCCTTAACGTCCTTTTCCTTTTCTCCATACATACCTTCACAGATAAACAAATCCGCTTCCATGGCATTTTCAACTATTTCCTCTGTAGGCCTCGTATCAGTACAGTATGTCAGTTTAATTCCTTTTCTCTCTGAGCCTAGTACCATATCAGGTGTATAAATACCACCTTCAACTTCTATGGTCTCACCGTTTTGCAAGCGATTCCAATATTTTAGAGGAATATTATTCTCCCTAGCCTTTTCCGGGAAAAACCTGCCTTTTCTTTTTATCAATATGCTATAACCATAACAGGTTATATTATGCTTAACACGAAATGCCTTTATAGTATAAACCCCTACTTCGATTAGTTTTTCAGGTTCACTTATTTCAATAAAATTAATTTCAAATGGTAACTCAGGTGCAATTACCCTTAGGGAGTCCACTACTTTTTTTAACCCTTGGGGTCCTACTATATAGATAGGATCTCTTCTATCTGAATTTCCCATTGACAATAACAAACCTGGTAAGCCACTAATATGGTCACCGTGAAAATGTGTTATGCATATGATATCTATTGAATGGACACTCCAACCCTTCTGCTTAATTGCAATCTGTGTTCCTTCTCCGCAATCAATTAATAGATTACTTCCATTATATCTGGTCATAAGTGCCGTCAACCATCTTTTAGGTAAAGGCATCATTCCGCCGGTTCCAAGCAAGCATACATCTAACATTCTATTATCCATACCTTTCTATGGTTCAATATATAAAGTTGCAAAATAAATTCTTTCAATTATATTATCGGTTATTATACAGTTTTGCAATAACATATTATATCACAAATAAGGTTAATATAAAACAGTACATTAATCATATTTTTACAAATGAAAATTGAAAAGTTTAATTCCACTCCTCTATTAAGCGGTGGAGTTTACTTTTGCACAAGTAGCGTTTACTCTTTCATACAGGGGTGATATGATTATCGTACCTTCTGACGGCAGTAGAAGGAGT
>JAAYRE010000161.1 GCA_012518935.1 Clostridiales bacterium | reverse complement strand
TTGTAGGTAGTTGTAAACATTATAACAGTAATCAGCTATATATACTCAAAATAATATGATGTTTTCAAGGTTTTTTAAATGGCGGTGGAATTTAGTGCTGCACCGGAATTTACTTTTTCAAGTCAGCAAAATATACTTCCTTTATGAATAAATATCAAGGTTTTTTTGAAATATTAATTTTGTAAGATACTCCCGCTCTTTTTCTGATAATTCTGCATTTTCCAATAGATCAGGCCGTCTTTCATAGGTACGAAGTATTGCTTGTTGCCTTCTATAGCTTTCAATATTTGCATGATGACCTGAAAGTAGCACCTCAGGTACCTTCTTACCCATAAATATTTCAGGACGGGTATATTGGGGATATTCCAATAAATTATCATGAAAGGATTCAAACTGAGATGAAGCCTCATTATTAAGAACACCAGGAACCAGTCTTGATATTGCGTCAATCATTACCATGGCAGGTAACTCTCCCCCTGTAAGAACATAGTCTCCAATGGATATATTATCTGTCACAATCATTTCAAGTACCCGCTCGTCAACACCTTCATAATGGCCACAAAGGAAAATCAATTCTTCCTCCTTGGCTAATTCTTCTGCCATTTTTTGATTAAATACCTCACCTTGAGGTGTTACATATATTACTCTGGGCCTTTTAAATTCTTCATCTTTTTCCTTGGATAACTTAATATGATTAACCAAATATCCATAGGCCTTATAAA
This sequence comes from Clostridiales bacterium, assembly GCA_012518935.1. Classification (GTDB taxonomy): domain Bacteria; phylum Bacillota; class Clostridia; order Lachnospirales; family Lachnospiraceae; genus Mobilitalea. The sequence goes on along the minus strand of JAAYRE010000161.1, from coordinate 5,544 downwards.
CTGGTTCTGCCTGAATAACCATACCGGCTCCTCCACCATATGGATAGTCGTCAACCCGCTTATGTTTGTCTTCAGAAAAGTCCCTGATATTTACTGCATTTAATGAAATTAAGCCACTATCAATAGCTCTACCTGTTATGCTGGTATTTAATCCGGCTTCAATCATTTCTGGGAATAATGTTAGTACATGAAAATTCATTTATCCCACCCTACCTTCCAAACTATTCTCTATACTAATCCATCCATTAAATGAACTATAATTGTTTTATTTGATATATCAACATCAAGTATACACTCTTCAATAAATGGCAGTAGGATTTCTTTTTTATCTTCTGTCTTTACAACAAAGACATCATTGGCAGCAGTTGTTAGGACTTCAGTTAAAATACCAAGCTCTTTTCCATCTTCAGTAAAGACTTTAGAATCAATAAGATCATATATAAAATATTCATTTTCTTTTAATTCAACGGCATTTTCTCTTGTTACTAAGAGATCCTTGCCCTTATACTTTTCTATATCATTAATATTATCAATTTTTTTAAATTTTAATATAACAAGATTCTTAAAATATCTAACTCTCTCAATTTCTAAAGGAATATACTCCTTACCTGTATCTAGTAATACTTCTTTTAAATCCTCAAACCTTTTGACATCATCTGTAGTAGGGAATACTTTTACTTCACCTTTGATACCATGGGTTGTTGTGATAACTCCAACTTTTAGATAATCATCCATTTGCTATACCTCATCTATAAGATCTCTTAAAAATCAGGCTGCTGTAAACCATATTTCACTTTACAACAGCCTCCTCATAAATAAAACCATGTAATTGTATTCATAACAGTATACTCATCTTCTACTGTGTGATTTCAACTACAACTTTTTTGTCATCCTTAGTTGCGGCTGCTTTTACTACAGTGCGAATGGATTTAGCAATACGGCCTTGTTTACCAATCACCTTACCCATATCATCAGAAGCCACCTTTAATTCAACAATAATGGACTTTTCTGTTTCCCTTTCAGTAACAACAACCTCGTCGGGATGATCTACCAGTGATTTAGCAATTACCTCAACTAATTCCTTCATAAAAATCCTCCATCCTGATTAAGAACAGTATATAAGTTTACTGTTCTTAATCTAACCCTTGGGCATTTCAACAATAAGCATATAGATTATATATACATATGACCTTACTACAGAATACCTGCATGTTTGAATATCTTGCTTACTGTTTCTGTAGGCTGTGCACCAGTAGATAACCACTTCTTGGCTGCTTCCTCATTTACATTAAATGCACTGGGATTCTGTGAGGGATCATATGTGCCGATTTCCTCAATAAATCTGCCGTTTCTAGGTGTTCTTGAATCAGAAACAACAATTCTATAGAAAGGGGCTTTTTTGTGTCCCATTCTTTTTAATCTGATTTTAACTGCCAATATCTTCACCTCCTTGATTAGAATATATATTGAAATGTTATTTGATGCTCTACAACAAAGTATTTGATGTAAAACATCTAATAGCACAACAAAAGCTAGCTTATAAGTCTACTATAATCCGAAAGGCATTCTAAACCTTCCACGTTTACCACCCTTGCCACCCATCAAACCGGACATCTGTTTCATCATCTTCTTCGTCTGCTCAAGTTGTTTAACTAGGGCATTTACTTCTGAAATATCCACTCCGGCTCCGAAGGCAATTCTTCTTTTGCGAGACAGATTAAGTAAACTGGGGTCAGAGCGTTCAGCCTTAGTCATAGAATATATTATTGACTTAGTTCTTACTAAAGCACCTTCATCTACTTCCACATCTTTTAACTTACTACCCATTCCGGGTAGCAGATTTAGCATATCAGCTATACCACCCATCTTTTCCACTTGGGTCATCTGCTCAAGAAAATCATCAAAATTAAAATCAGCCTTTTTAATTTTTCTTTCCATCTCTCGGGCCTTTTGTTCATCAAACTGGGCTTCGGCCTTATCAATCAGGGTCAGTATATCGCCCATTCCAAGAATTCTTCCAGCCATTCTATCAGGATAAAACAGCTCTAAGTCAGAAAGCTTTTCACCCATGCCCACATATAAGATAGGCCTTCCTGTTACAGCTCGTATGGAAAGGGCTGCTCCACCTCTGGTATCACCATCTAGTTTTGTAAGAATTACACCATCTATACCAAGTTTGTCATGAAAGTTTTGGGATACATTAACCGCATCCTGTCCAGTCATAGAATCAACCACAAGAATTGTTTGATGGATATTAAGATTTGATTTAATCTCTTGTAATTCTTCCATCATGGCTTCGTCAATATGAAGTCTGCCTGCAGTATCTAAAATAACAACATTATAGCCATTTTTAGAGGCATGGGCTAAGGATGCATTGGCGATATCATAGGGTTTGTGCTTATCTCCCATAGAAAATACACTGACGCCTTGTTTTTCACCATTAATTTTCAACTGTTCGATTGCCGCTGGTCTATATATATCACAAGCTACAAGTAAAGGCTTTCTACCTTTTTGCTTAAACTTACCAGCCAGCTTTGCTGCGGTTGTGGTTTTACCTGCACCTTGAAGTCCACACATCATAATAACTGTAATCTCATTGCTAGGCTTAAGCTGTAATTCAACAACACTGCCTCCAAGAAGATTGACCATTTCTTCATTAACAATTTTTATAACCATTTGACCGGGAGTTAGACTATTAAGTACGTCCTGTCCTACTGCTCTTTCTTGTATAGAATTAATAAAATTCTTAACCACTTTAAAGTTTACATCAGCTTCAAGCAGGGCCATTTTTACTTCTCTTAGGGCGGCCTTAACATCGGCTTCAGTCAAGCGACCTTTACCCTTTAATCCTTTGAAAATATTTTGAAGTTTTTCGGATAGATTATCAAATGCCATATTAATGCTCCTTTAATATTTTACAGCTCCTTTAATATATCATCTGCCAACATTTCGATTTCATTTATCTTAGTAAGATTTCCTGACTTTATTACTTCATCACAATATGCTTTAATGTTGCTAACTTTTTGTTTTACCTCACCAAACTTCTTGACTAGAGATAGTTTTGTTTCATAATCCCATAATTCACGGGAGCACCTTTTGACTATATCATGTACTCCCTGCCTGCTGATTTTTAACCCTTCAGCTATTTCACTGAGGGATAAATCATTCAGATAATAGTCTTCAAAAATCTGTTTTTTACGGTCATTAAGTAGCTCACCATAAAAGTCATACAAAACGGATAGGTTAACAATCTCATCTAATTGTGCGTCTAAAAAACCTTCTTCCAACATACAAACACCACCTGTAAAGTTTTTTGCTTTACAGGTGGTAGTATATCTAATTCTTATGCTCTTGTCAAGTATTAGTTTACCTACATTTATACAGGATAAGCCTTATTCTCCGTATCAGCTTCCTTAACATCTACTCCAGTCTTTTGTGCTTGGCGATATTTGAAGAAATCCATAGCTACCTGTGGGAATAAAGCATAGGATAAAACATCCTCGTCCTGTTCTCTCCAATCCTTGATCTCTTCTGCTATTTTATCAAGCTCTGGCTCAATTAAATCAGCAGGTCTGCAAGTGATTGGCTCAGTATCTCCAATAACCTTTTTCTGAACTTCAGGATTAAATGGTTTAGCGGTACGACCATATTGGCCAGTTAGTAGTGCTTTTGATTCCTTGGTTACCATCTTATAACGCTCTCCTGAAAGAACATTAAGTACAGCTTGTGTACCTACAATTTGACTTGATGGTGTAACAAGTGGTGGCTCACCAAAGTCTTTACGTACTCTTGGTACCTCTTCAAGAACATCATAGTACTTATCTTCTGCCTTCTGCTCTTTAAGCTGGGATACAAGGTTTGATAACATACCACCTGGTACCTGATAAAGAAGAGTTTTAATGTCAACACCCATAACCTTAGGATTAAGTATGCCAGATTCTAGAGCCTGATCTCTGATAGGACGGAAATAATCTGCTATTTCAGCAAGGAGCTTCTGATCATAGCCAGGGTCATAAGGTGTTCCCTTGAAGGTTTCTGCCATAACCTCTGTAGCAGGTTGGCTGGTTCCCATGGCAAATGGAGACATGGCTGTGTCAATAATATCAGCACCAGCTTCAACAGACTTCATATATGTCATAGCAGCAACACCACTGGTATAGTGGGTATGAATGCTTATAGGAATTTTGACTGCCTTTTTTAGTGCTGTAACTAGCTCGGTTGCTCTATATGGTACTAGAAGTCCTGCCATATCTTTAATACATATGGAAGAAGCTCCAAGAGATTCTATGTCTTTCGCAAGTTTTACATAATAATCTATGGTATAAGCATCTCCTAGAGTATAGCAAATAGCAATCTGTGCATGACCATTTTCTTTATTTGAAGCATTTACTGTAGCTTCAAGATTACGCATATCATTTAGAGCATCAAATATACGAATAATATCTATGCCGTTTGCTAAAGATTTTTGAACAAAATATGCAACTACGTCATCTGCATAGTGACGATAACCTAATATGTTCTGACCTCTAAAAAGCATCTGTAACTTTGTATTTTTAAATCCTTTTCTAATTGTCCTTAATCTTTCCCAAGGGTCTTCTTTTAGAAAGCGTAAGGAAGCATCAAATGTAGCTCCACCCCAACATTCTACGGAATGGTAACCTACTTGATCCATTTTTTCTATTATCGGTAACATTTGATCAGTAGACATTCTCGTTGCAATTAGGGATTGATGTGCATCACGAAGAATAGTCTCAGTTATCTTTACCGGTCTTTTAGCTTGTTCTGCCATTCATGTACCTCCAGTTCTTATGAATTTAAAATATTGTATACGAATATATATAATGTTTAGCCAAATATAGATAGAAAAACTCCAGCTACTACAGCAGTACCTATTACACCTGCAACGTTAGGACCCATGGCATGCATAAGTAAAAAGTTCGTTGGATCTGATTCTGCTCCAACCTTTTGTGAAACTCTGGCTGCCATAGGTACTGCAGATACTCCTGCCGAACCAATAAGTGGATTAATCTTACCGCCGCTTAATTTACACATTAATTTGCCGAAAAGAACGCCACTAGCTGTTCCAATTGCGAATGCTACAAGTCCTAAACCTACAATTTTTATTGTAGATAAATTCAAAAATGCTTCTGCACTGGTAGTTGCACCAACTGATGTACCAAGCAGTATTACTACAATATACATCAATGCATTTGATGCAGTGTCAGTCAACTGACGTACAACACCAGATTCGCGGAACAAATTACCAAGCATCAACATACCTACAAGCGGTGCAGTATCAGGTAATATAAGTACTACAACTATAGTAACCACAATTGGGAATAGGATTTTCTCCAATTTGGATACAGGTCTTAACTGTTCCATTTTAATCTTACGTTCTTTTTCGGTAGTTAAAGCCTTCATAATCGGTGGTTGTATAATAGGAACTAATGACATATAGGAATATGCTGCAACAGCTATGGGGCCCATTAGTTCCGGTGACAATCTGCTGGCTAAGAATATTGACGTAGGTCCATCAGCACCACC
>JAAYRE010000160.1 GCA_012518935.1 Clostridiales bacterium | reverse complement strand
TGATTATAACAAAGTTGAAAAGAAAGGAGAGTATTGATGTATTTGTTACTAAATACATCATACAAGTCTATTATGCAAGAATGGATTATAGAAATCATGAATCAATTTGGCTTACTGGGAATCTTTTTGTTGATTACCATTGAAAATATATTTCCACCAATTCCTTCTGAAATTATTCTAACCTTTGGTGGGTTTATAACCACACCTGTTGACTCAACTATTACAATATGGGGAGTTATATTTTCCGCTACCCTAGGGTCAGTATTCGGTGCAATAATATTATATGGTATAGGTACACTATTATCTGCTGAACGGTTGGGAAATATACTTGAAAGTAGGATCGGTAAAGTACTAGGATTTAAAAAAGATGACGTATATAAGGCTTGTGATTGGTTTAATAAGAGGGGAAAATTAACAGTACTCTTCTGTCGTTGCGTTCCTATTTTACGAAGTTTGATTTCAATACCTGCAGGCATGGCAAAAATGAGATTTGATCTTTTTATGCTTTTTACTACAGTGGGATCCTTTATATGGAATATCATCCTTGTACATCTTGGAGCTGCCGCAGGAGCCTCCTGGGAGAAGATTGTTGATGGAACTGATACCTATAAAACAATCACAGTAGTGGTATTAGCCCTTATAGCGGTTGCCGCACTGATATGGTATATTAAATTTAGACAGAAGAATAGACATAAGGATAATCTAAAATAAATGTTTAGAGGCTATTGCAAAATATAACAATTTTACAATAGCCTCTATATATTCTCATGTAATTACATAAGTAATAACCTATTCCACTTTATCAGAATCTTCAGATGCTCCAATATAAATCTTAACCTTATCAATTCTTTTGTTTTTAACACTCTCTAATTTAAATACCAAGTTATCTAATTCAATGGTTCTATCGTCTTCCTCTTTTGGTATGGAGCCAATCTGGTCTATTAGAAAACCTGAAATTGTATCATAGTTTTCAGAATAAAGGTTTAAATCCAATTTATTATTTAATTCTCCTATGGTTACTAAGCCATCCACAAGATAGGTATTGTTGTCCAACTTTACAACCTTTGGTAGCTCAGGATCATACTCATCTTCTATATCACCCATGACTTCCTCTACCAAATCCTCCATGGTTACAATTCCTGCAAAACCACCATACTCATTAATAAGTACTGCTATTTGTTTCTTGGATTGCTGTAATTCTTTGAATAAATCTCTTATATATTTACTATCTGGAACAAAATACGGCTTACGTAGTAGTGGTCGCAAATCGATACTAGACGGATTATTCTTTATAGCTTCTCTAAGAAAATCTTTAATAAATAATATCCCAATAATATTATCTACTTCCTCATCATATACTGGAATCCTAGAGTATTTTGCATCCAAAAGCTCATCAAGGTATTCTTCAATAGGATCCGAAATATCTATGGCAAATACATTAATTCTTGGTGTCATTATTTCTTTTGCCATTTTATCGTCAAATTCCATTATGGAATCAATCATTTCCTTCTCTCTATGGTTGAGAATACCATGAGTTTGTCCTTCTTTTATCAGGGATTTAATATCCTCCCTTGACAACATCTCCTCAGTAGTACCTTCCTTCATGCCAAAAGGTCTTGTTACTAAGTTTGTTGAGAATGTCAGTAACTTAATAAATGGTGATGCAATTTTTGATACGGTCTTAATTAACCTAACACAAAACAAACTAAAAGCCTCGGGTTTGTGCAATGCTATTCTCTTTGGAACCAATTCACCAAATACTAATGTAAAAAATGATAGAATTAATGTTATTCCAATAAATGATATTTTATTACCATATGGTATACCCATATCTCTAAGCCACATGCCTAAGGGCTCTGATAGTCCTGTTGCTGCAGAAGCACTTGAAAAAAATCCCGCCAATGTAATTGCTACCTGTATAGTTGATAGAAATTTAGTAGGTTCTTCTAAAAAGTCAAGTACTAGCTGTGCACTTCTTTTACCATCATCTGCCAGCTTTCTAATCTTTGTTTTATTAACCGACACCATTGCCATCTCTGCACCGGCAAAAAAAGCATTAATTAGTGTAAGTATTAATAGAATCAAAATTTGAATGCCTATGTTAGCGGCTTCAGGGTCGTCGTCCATTTTCTTTCCTCCAAAATCATAAATGTATATATTTTTATTACTGCATATAAGTATGCAAAAAATAGTATAACATACTTATTGTAAAAAAACATAGTAAATTAATAAGTTATAAATCTTTTATTCTTATTTTATATTATTAACCTAAAAGGCAATATTGATTAATATTATATTGTCCGAACACTTATACTTAAACCCATTAATATGCATCCTTGGGGAGCATTTTTTTACTAAGAAATTCGAAGAATTTCCTAGTAAAACAAAAAAGCCAAGGAATAAAAACCTTGGCTACATTTTTGGCTACATTTTGATTTTTAAGTTTTTCATAAATCGCTGTAAGCCTTACAAATGCGGATGAAGGGACTTGAACCCCCACGGTTGCCCACTAGATCCTAAGTCTAGCGCGTCTGCCAGTTCCGCCACATCCGCAAATATTGTAACACTGAGACATCGGGGATTCGAACCCCGGACAACTTGATTAAAAGTCAAGTGCTCTACCGCCTGAGCTAATATCCCATATATAACGCTGGGCAAGCCCAGTTTTACACTATAGTCTTTATCTTTCCACAGCTTTGCTGTAAATGCTGGGCAAGCCCAGTTTTACACTATAGT
>JAAYRE010000001.1 GCA_012518935.1 Clostridiales bacterium | reverse complement strand
GCTACAATCCCAACCGCTTCGTCAGATAATGAGCCATTCTCTGCAATAACATGATCTAGATCTATACCCACAATGCCGTTATTGTTAAATTCAAAGCCGATACCGTCATAGCCTCCACCATCAAGGGCATTCATAGCAACCTTAAACTTTGACCATGTTTTCGGCTGACCTGCCTTTGCTGGTGCTCCTGTCACAGGATTAAAAGGAATTTTCCTTTTACGACAAACCCACTGTGGTAATTGCTTTAATTCTTCTGGAATGTTCATAAATTGGTTCATTTTTTATCTCACCTCCTGCTGTGCCGGGATAAACAAATAGAGCCCGACAAATAGTTTTTTAGACTATCTGCCAGGCTCTATAGGTGAGTCATCTGCTCCCTTTGTGGCTCTGTGCCAGATTTATTCAATTTTCACCCCGCCTTTTTCTCAAGCTTTACTTCAAAAACTTTCTTGCATTCCGGGCATTTGATTTCAACATCAGCGTAATCCGCATCAGATACTCTGTGATTGCAGCGAGGGCAACGAATAATATACTTTTTCTTACTCACCAGCCTTCACCTCCGGCTTCTTTGGTTTCATAAGACTAGCCATCCTCAGCATCACAGGTTCAAAAATCTCTCCTGCCATATAATGAACCGTCTGTGAGTAATTCTCCTTCGTATCATCTAGCATCTTGGAAATAAGGTTGTATAGATTTTTAATATCCTCCTCTGTGGCATCTGCTGTACTGACTTCAATAAAAAGCTTAGTTCCATCACGCTTGGCAATATGATCACTTACATACTTCTTAAGTGCGTGTCTTGCAATACTTGATGTAGTAACACTTGCTTCCGGCATCTGTGCTTGAAGTTCATCTATGATGAAATCTAGTTCATCCGATTGCCTTTGTGTAAGCCTTACTCTTAGCATGCTATCCTTTTCTGTAGACATATTCACACCTCCTGTACTTCTTTGCGCCTTTATTGTATCACATTGTAATACACTTGTCAAGTATTTGCAGAAAGAAAACCCGGCTTACCATTTATTGGCTGCCGGATTTTAGTTTTACGTTTCGATATGATGAGCTAATATAATATGATGCTCTTTGCCTGTGGAGACGAACCTCATATTTTTCTTTAATATGGCTTCTATAATTCTTTTAACTCATTACACTAAAAAGGTCCTCTGATTTTTTACTCATATCTACAAACTCCTTTGAGAATAGAAATGACTGCAATCCGAAGACAAGCCGTCTATTTTCTATATATTTTATTCGTGTATTAAATTGTTAACGATATATGTAACTTTTTCTCTTATATCTTTTTCATTACAATACATATTAGGAATTAATAATTCTTCTTTATCATCAGAAAACCTCCCCGCCATTTCACATAGCTCGTAAAATTCTTTGTACTCTTCTGATTTTAATTCATCGTAATCTAGTTCCAAATCAAATATTCGTGTAAATTCACTACAAAATGCTTTTATATCATATTCATTATTATTTAATCCGTTTATCAAATACCATAAACTTTCACGTTCTGTCATCAATTCAACTCCTTACTGAGATATTGCTGGTAAATTCCCCATAGCTTTTCTGGCATACTCAAAATGATAAACTGTATTTGTGGTACTATCATACAAGACTTCAAGATTATACATCTTTCCATTCTTTGTCATTGTCGTATAGTACATTGTTGCACTTGAACCTCTAGGATCTGGTAACGCTTTTCCATTTTTAATTGCATCCTGTAATGTTTGAATAGGAACACTTCTTCCTGCTTCATCCATATGCGTTTGCGCTTTATTTGAAAAGTTTAACTCATCATCAATATTACTATAAACAGTCTTACCCGCTCCCTCGTTATTTATATTTGCTGTATTTGTATCATTCCCTGTTATATCGTCTTCATCATAAGTGTCACTTTGATCTGTAGAACCAATAGTTAACGCGATCATGTATTCTAAATAACGCCTATGTTCTTCATCTCTTTGTCTTATCCACTCAGCGTTCATTTCAGCGAGTGTAATATTGTTTGAATTTAAATCATAAGTCTTTGCAAGCAGAGCTGCACCACCTGGATCTAAGCCCATGCTGTATGCTTCTCGGTCAGTTAAGTAACCTTTATCCAACATTTTCCTTAACTTATATGAGTTATGATATACATATAATAAACCGTCTGATGAATACTCCTCTATAAATGGCGAATAATACATAATTATATATTCGGGTTGTCCAGTACTATAAAGTTCCTGGATTATGTATTCATCTCTATCATCTGATTTTAAAAAGCTATTTTTTTCTGAATCTAATTTTAATTTTTTCTTGAAAATATCAAAAGTACCCATCTTGTAATTAAAATCATACTTAAATAGCCTGTCATCAATTATGTAATCGCCATCAATTTCAGGTAATTCGTCAATACTATAAGTGTGAGTTCTTTTATTAGCCGTAACTGTTATTGTATTATCTCTACTATTATACTGCATTTTTCCATTAGCCTGATCAAGTAGTTCACTTAACTTCCATAACTCATGCCCTGTCGGATCCCAGTATATAATCGGATTATTCGCACAATACGTATACAGATTTAAGCTTAATGGATCATCTGCTTGTCCTGTGTATGTATCCTCCTGTAAGAACCTTGCTATCTTTGGATCATACATTCTAGCATTGAGGTAGTAGAGTCCTGTTTCTTTATCATATTGATAACCAGAGT
>JAAYRE010000159.1 GCA_012518935.1 Clostridiales bacterium | reverse complement strand
GAAACGATGATTCAGACAGAAAAATTTTATACATTTTTAAATAACTCAACATCACCCTTTTACGTAGTCAAGAATAGTAGTGAGATCCTGGAGGGAGCTGGCTTTAAGTATTTATCCTTTGAAGAACCATGGAGTTTACAAAAGGGTGGTTCCTACTATATAAAATTATACGATACAGCTCTATTCGCCTTTACGGTAGGTAAATCGGTTAGTGAGGATATGATGCTGCGGATTGCCGCTGCTCATACGGATTTTCCATCCTTTCGAATCAAACCAAATCCAGAGATGAGAGAGAAGGGCTATATAAGACTGAATACGGAAAGCTATGGAGGAATGGTATTATCCAGTTGGTTTGATAGGCCTTTATCGATTTCCGGAAAGGTATCATTGAGGAGTGAACAGCTATTTAAACCAAAAGAAGTATTGATTGATATTAAGAAACCTTTGATGGTTATACCTAATCTGGCAATCCATCTCAACCGGGAAGTAAATAATGGCGTGCAAATAAACAAGCAGAAGGATGTTCTTCCTATTCTGGGTATGGCAGATGATGAAGATATACATAATTATTTTAAAAACCATTTGGCTAAGCATTTGGATGTTTCAGCTGATGATATTCTAGATTATGATTTGTTTATCTACAACCTGGATAAAGCTTGCACGGTAGGTGTTATGGATGAATTTATCTGTGCACCGAGGCTGGATGACCTATCTTCTGTCTATGCCCTAATCCAAGGGATTATTGGTGAGGTAAATGATAAAGATATCCATATGATATGCCTATATGATAATGAGGAAGTTGGAAATCGTACCAAGCAGGGAAGTGCATCTTTATTTACCACCATGTTGCTAGAAAAGATATTCAAATCCTTAGGAAAAAACCGAATGGACTTATATGAAGTGCTCCATAGAAGCTTTATTCTTTCCGTCGACGTAGCACAGGCTTATCACCCCAATTATGGAGCAAAATATGATCCAACCAATACGGCAGAGCTAAATAAAGGTATTACTATTAAGATAGATACAGCACAGCGATACGCATATGATTCTGGAGCAGTTGCAATTCTTCAGCAGTTATGTGAGAGTTACAACATTCCTTACCAGAAGTTTACCAATCGGTCAGATGCAACTGCTGGTGGAACGATGGGACCGGTTATATCGACACAGCTGCCAGCCAGGGCTTTGGATATTGGAGTACCTCTTCTAGCCATGCATTCTGCAATGGAGACAATGGGAACAAAGGATTTAGACAGTATAATAAGGTTGATGGAAGCCTTTTTTTCTGCTGAACGATGATTATAGCCGAATTTTAGTAACTACTTGAAAAATGGGTGACTTTTTCATACAATATTAAACCTTTTACTATTCATGTTAATAACATACTTCGATATAATCAAATGTGTAGATACAAAATTTTAAGGAGTGATTGGTGATGGAAGAATTAAGAGGAAATAAGGTCAAAATACATGACGGTGACTTAAGGCGTAGAGAAGGTGCTAACAAAGATTACTTAATGAAGTTGACCATAGACAATTTGCTGATAAATTTTAAATTAGAAGCGGGAAGATTTACAGGCCGAGAGATTCCAGCAGATGCACATACAGGCTGGGAATCACCGGTGTGTCAACTAAGAGGACATTTTCTGGGACACTGGTTATCCGCTGCAGCAATTCATTATGATGCTACCGGAGACAGAGAATTAAAGGTGAAAGCAGATCTTATCATAGATGAGCTGGCTGAATGTCAGAAGGATAATGGTGGACAATGGATAGGGCCTATACCTGAAAAGTATCTTCACTGGATAGCAAATGGAAAATCCATATGGGCGCCCCAATATAACCTTCATAAAATATTTATGGGGTTAGTAGATATGTATATATATGCAGGTAGCAAGAAGGCCTTAGAAATTGCCGACAGATTTGCTGATTGGTTTGTTGCATGGAGTGGCACATTCACTAGAGAGAAATTCGATGATATTCTAGATGTGGAGACAGGAGGTATGCTTGAGGTTTGGGCGGAGCTCTTACATATAACAGGAGATGATAAGTACAAGACTCTTCTGGAACGTTATTATCGTAATAGGCTATTTCAGCCATTACTTGAGGGTAAAGACCCATTAACCAATATGCATGCCAATACAACCATTCCTGAGGTGTTAGGTTGTGCAAGGGCATATGAAGTAACAGGTGATACAAGATGGATGGACATTGTTAAGGCTTACTGGAAATGTGCAGTTACAGACAGAGGGTGCTTGGCAACAGGAGGTCAGACCTCTGGTGAAGTATGGATGCCTAAGAAGAAGATAAAGGCAAGACTAGGCGATAAGAATCAAGAGCATTGTACTGTATATAACATGATGAGATTAGCAGAATTCCTATTCCGCCATACCAGCAAACCAGAGTATCTACAGTATATAGAATATAATTTGTATAATGGCATTATGGCACAAGCATATTATCAGGAATATTGGCTCACTGGCAACAAACATAATAATCCCCATAGGGGCTTGCTTACCTACTTCTTACCAATGAAAGCTGGTTTACGTAAGGATTGGGCTAAAGAGACAGACAGTTTCTTCTGTTGTCATGGTACCATGGTACAGGCCAATGCTGCCTTGAATAGAGGTATATATTATCAAGATAAAGATATAATTTATATAGCTCAATACTTTAATTCTGAATTAAGAACTGAATTTAATGAAGAACAATTAATTATCACTCAAAATCAAGACTTTATGAGTGGCAGTATGATTACATCATCTAATACTGCAGGTTATCAAGCGTTTAATGAGGTTACTGCTTACCATGAAAACATGCCTAAATATAAGAAATATGATATTACTATACATAAGGCATCTTCTGCGGAGTTGACTTTGGCATTTCGTATACCTGAATGGGTAATGTCTGAGGCTGTTTTCTATGTTAATGATGAGTTGCATGGTAAATCCAAGGATAGCAGTGATTTTTATAAGATAAGACGGATTTGGAATGAAGGAGATAAAGTTAGCGTTATTCTTCCCATAGGTATTCAATTCATACCTCTTCCAGATGATAGTAGCATAGGTGCTTTCCGTTTTGGGCCTGATGTGCTTGCAGGTATATGTGAAGAAGAACGTATAATACACTTAGAAAGTGATGACATTTCTTCTGAAATAGTTATGGAGAATGAACGAGAATGGGGAAGCTGGAGATATTTCTTTAAGGCAGAAAATCAAGACCCTGTAATTCAATTAAGAAGAATCAGGGATATAGGCTATGAACCATTTCAAACATACTTTAAGGTGAAGATAAACAAATAATGCTTGTTATCTTGTCTCTAGTCTTACCTAATCATGTTGACAAATATATCGTATCTTTGATAATATGAGCAGAGCTTCAATGACGACTTAAGATACGAAAGGGAAATAGAAAAATGCAAAACACATCAGGGCCTAAGGCTCTTACTGAATATATCTTACATCTAAGTAAAGAGAAATCGAACAAATCATTTTTGATACTCTTGGTACAGGGACTATTGGCAGGAATATATATATCCATAGGAGCCATAGCATATCTTAAGATTGCAGCAACCACTGCAGATCCAGGTCTAGGTGTATTCCTAGGTGCTCTGGTCTTTCCTCTTGGTATTATAGCTGTACTTCTTATGCATGCAGAGCTTTTTACCAGCGATTGTATGGTTATGACAGCTGTCTATGCAGGCCGTACTAGGATATATAAGATATTTAAAATATTGGGATTAATATTTGTTGCCAATGTTCTTGGTTGCATGCTTATTGCTTACTTAACTAATGTGTCTGGTATTTTCAACAGTGATGTTATGGAACTGGTTAGGAATACAGCAATGAAAAAGGCTTATATGCCTTTAGCTAGGTTGTTCATAAGCGGAATACTTTGTAATATCATAGTATCCACTGGTGTATGCCTGGCCTATAGTTGTCACAATGAAATGGCTAAAATTGCAGCTTTATGGTTAGCAATAGCCGTATTTACTATAACCGGAACTGAGCACGTGGTAGCCAATGCATATTATCTGTTTACAGCTTATTTTGGTGGTGTAGATATTGGTCTTGCAGATATAGTATATAATCTATTGGTATCAGGAATTGGCAATTTTATTGGTGGCGGTGTAATTGTCTCAGGAGCTAATTATATTCTTGCCTATAAGGATATACCAAAGCATTAAAGTTTAATAAAAAAATTGAGGTCGTAAGACCTCATTTTTTCTGTTCGCCAAGCATGGGCGAACTCTAACGGGTGAAATTCCCGAGTGTGCCTTTGTAGTAGGAAGCACATAGCCAAGCACAAGGGTGTCCATCGCGAGGTGGAATCTGACGGAAGTGTGATGAGCAAAGTCCCGGCCCGAGGAACACGAATCACATCAGGCATCCGT